>JAYVGW010000092.1:0-22057 GCA_043771735.1 Methyloglobulus sp. | reverse complement strand
GGGAATAAAAATAACCAGTGGAAACCAGATAAAGCGTAACTTGGTAAACCAGTCGTCAGGATGGCTTTTGAGATAACCCTGCAATAATCCGGTATTTGGATGCAGCAATCTGGCAAAAAACACAGACAGTGCAATCATATTCGCGATCAACGCCAAACGCCCGAGGTTGTCGCTATGGCTAGACAGCGCCGATGCGCCAGTCATCCCGATAATGAAAACGCCCGGCACAATAACAAACCGCAGCCAGGCAAGCTGCCTCTGAAACAGGTTTGCACTGTTTTTTTGCCATTGAAAATGCCTGATTGCCATGCCGTTGGCGGCAAACAAACGATAAAACAATTGCAGTACAAATAATGGAATGGCGATGCTTTGCAAGCCTACACCTACGGCTTTACTAAAATCGGCACCATGCGAATTACCGCTTAGAAACCAACCCAAAAAATACACAAAAACCGGCAAAGGCAGCACCAGAATTAAGGTATAAGCAAACGCTTTTAAGGTGTGGTAAAAATTATCGGTATAAATTCGTTCTATTTTTTCAGCTATTAGTTTCAATTGACGTTTTGACCAGCCCCAAACGACTGGCAGCACTAATGAAGCCAATATGGCGATGACGGTAAGGAACAAGTTTTGCCGTGCAATCGTTACGGTATCCTTGGTTAGCGCCAGCCAGTTGCGCGGCGATAACAACCATCTGATTGAATCGTAAAGCCCACGCAAATAATCTGAATTAATAGGCGTTGAACTTTTGACCCATAACAAGCGTTCATCCAGGTAGCCGGCAAACTTATTGGCTTGGGTTAGCATCTGCTGCTTGGCAAAATCAAAATCGCCCAGTGTGCGTAAATACGTCGTATCGGCAGCCGACAGCTTGTTTAATAACTCTTTTTGGCTATTTAACAGCACCCTAAGCTCTGCCTGTATCATCATACGCTCATCGGCAGGCAGGGCATTATCAACCTGTTGACCCATTACGTCTTTTAAATAGGCATCCATATCCGAAAACAACTTAAGTTTGTCTTCGATTTTGAACTGCTCAAGACTGGTTAGGGCCGTCTCGTCCTGAATGGCTTCAGACTCCAATGCAAGCTGGCTCTGGCTACCCAAATTACGCCGCTGTTCGCGCAGTATTTTGCCCAATACCGGGCTCAAACCTGCCAGGCTGATTTTCTTTTCTGCACTTTTGAAATCATTTTCAATGTCTTTTGTGGTCGCATCGACTTTGTTTTTCAATTCGCCGTAGGTTTCAATCTTGGCGGTAATTGCCTGTAAATCGCGGCTGTACTGAATGTTATCTCTAGTAGCCTGTTGGATAAGGCTGTGCTTACCCGAAACCGTTTTTTCGGCCTGAGTCAGCTCATTTTGAATCTGCAATGCTTCTTGCTGCCTACGTTCGTTAACCAAATTTTCAATAGCGGCAATGACTGGACTCAGCTGGTCTTTCTGGATATTCAACAATTGCAGCTCGGTTTTGAGCAATTCGACCCGAACAAGGTTGGTATTGGCTTCAACCGCCAGCATTTTTAGCTCGGCATTACGCATAGCAATCAGCGTGTTTAGCTGTATTTGCCGAGCCTCGTTTTCCAACTTTGATGCGGCAGCCGATGGCGGAATCCCTAGTTTTTTCTGCGCCTCATCAAGTGCTTGTTGCGCCGCTATCGTTTCTGGGCGAATCAACTGGGGGCGTTCATTTTGTAAAACCAGCTCTTTTTCGAATTTCTTTATTTGTTCGTCCAACGCGCTAATTTTGTCTTTTTCTAAAATCAACCGCTGTTCCAGTTCTTCGCTTGAAATCTTGGCAAAGTCTTCAGTTTTTTGCTTGGTGAGTTTTTGCCGTGCTTGTTCAATTTCCCGTTGCAATTTTTTGGTTTTTTCTGGCGCTTGCTTGATTGCCTTCTCAAAATCAGCCTTTTTTGCGGCAACTGATTCAAAATTAGCCAGGTTCTCCTGGGCGGATTGGTAAAGCGTCAGCAATTGGGCCTTCATCGCCTCATCAATTCCCTGCTGGGTATTGATGGCTTCAATTTTGGCCTTGAGCTGGTTTTGGGTGATTTCAGAACCGGTATTTTCTGAAGCGCTACTTGCCGCACCCTTTTTGGCTTGTGCATTGGCCATTCCCGCCGCCAACAATATCGACAAGAAAACCAGTTTAACCAGGCTTAGGTGCGTATTACTTACTGATTTTTTTGATAATTTAACAAACTTCATAGGTTTTAATTGCCTTTGTGGTTATTACCATTAGTGTCATTTTCCATAATGATAGTCCATGCTTCATCAGCAGATTCGATGTACTGAACGCATTCACGGTCTTATAGCAGAATAGCGATCTCTCCAACCATAGGTATCTACACAACTTTTCGATATAATAAAAACAACGAGTTGCAATTCGGTTTTTGCTCCCTCTCCTGCTGGAGAGGGTCGGGGTGAGGAGAATAAAATCAACTGGTTATATCCCCCCTCATCCCGACCTTCTCCCTCGAGGGAGAAGGGGCAGGAACTTGTGTAGATACCTATGCCCTTCAACCCAGGGCGTTAGCATTAGTTTTTCGTCATCGGAGACAGCACTTAAGTTCCCGCCCCCGTATACGGCAAGGCTTATTGAGCATCGTGATAATCAGGAAGATGGACGCTACCAGACCTAACGGGGTGGCCGCATGAATATTCTGTTCTGCTTGGGTTAACTCCGGCTTAAGCAACCCAGATTGCAAGCGCACTGATTGCAGCCCCGCACGTCTCATCGCAAACAGGATCAGCCAGTTAGCTTCCTCCGGCCAACCGAAGTGTCAATTTAAGATTACAACACACTCGTTTTTATACCATTAACGGCCATTTAGCGGGGCTATTGTCTGCTTATCTATTGAATTTTATGTGCTATGGTAAGTAGTTAAGTATAATTAACGCAAATTATTATGGCACTATCGCTAACATCAAATCTTGGCTTATTATTTTCTCAAGGAAGCAATCTTTTGACCCAGCAGACAAAATTTTTCGCCCCCAAATTTTTCGCCTCCATGTGGCGTTCAATGTGGTTAATATTTTTTTTGGCCAGCTTGCCTTTGCAAGCACCGCTTGCCGAAGAGCCAGCATTCCTGGAACCCGGCATTAGCAAAGAAATCAATGCGATTATTACGGCACGGCAGAACCCATACCTTAAGCAGTCCAACTTCTCTAATCGAACCGAAGATCTTGACACGCTCTATAAACGCGCCAATTACCAATTGCTGTGGCTAGGGAACACCAATTCCGCAAAAAATACGGCCGATGCGCTTGACCTACTGGCTAATGCTTCAGCCCAAGGCTTAATCCAAGAGAATTATGATGTAGCGGCACTGCGGAATAGATACCGCCTTGCCTTAACACTCGCGCCGACAGCCTATAGGGAACTGGCACTTTATGATACGGCACTCAGTGTGGCGGTGCTACGTTTTCTGCACGACCTCCATTATGGCCGGGTAAATCCTAAAGGCATAAACTTCAACTTACAGTTGCGCGAGAAAAAACTGACCGACCTTCCCGCCCTAATCAAAGACAGCTTAACGCTCAACACAGTTTCCCAGCTACCTCTCCTGGCGGAACCAAAGTTACACCAATACCAAAAGCTGAAGTCAGCATTAGCCACTTATCGCCTGATTGCCGCAAAATCACCCGCATTCAACTTTGCCATTAAAGGTAAACTGCGCCCTGGGCAACACCATCCGCAATTGGGGGAACTGAGCACGTTTTTAACCAGTGTAGGTGACTTACCCGAAGGCGCTTCGACCAATACGACGGAAAAAAACCCTGCCTACACGGCAAATATTGTAGAAGGGGTAAAAAAATTCCAACTCCGTCACGGCCAAACCCCAGATGGCACAATAGGGCCAAGCACTGCCGCTGCGCTCAACGAACCCTTAAGCCAGCGCATAACACAGATTGAATTGGCTATGGAAAGGCTACGCTGGCTTCCTGAGCTAAGTGTGGGCCGCTCAATCATTGTCAATATTCCGGCCTTCCAGCTATGGGCGATTGACGACATTGATAATATAGACGTCAACATAACCAATATGCGCGTCGTGGTGGGTAAGGCGTTGAAAAACCAAACGCCCGTATTGATGGCACAAATGAGTTTTATCGAATTTATGCCTTACTGGAACGTCCCTAAAAACATCTTAAAAGATGAAATATTGCCGAAATTGACCCGAAACCCAGGGTATTTGGCTTCCCAGAATATGGAAGTAGTGTCCAATTTTGGAAATTCAGCCAAGCCAGTTCCGTTAAATAGCGATTCTATTGAAAAGCTAAAAAGAGGCGTTTACCGCGTTAGGCAACGCCCCGGCAAACGCAACAGCTTGGGTAAAGTAAAGTTTATTTTCCCTAACAAAGATGACGTGTATTTGCATGATACGCCCGCCAATTCGTTGTTTAGCAGGTCACGCCGGGATTTTAGCCATGGTTGCGTACGGGTTGAAAACCCCAAAGCATTGGCCGAATTCGCCCTAAAAAATCAGGGCAACTGGAATGCCGACACCATAAAAAAAGCCATGCAAACGGAGGCCATGCGCCATGTCGTGTTACAGAACCCCATACCCGTGTTATTCTTTTACACGACCTCATTTGTTGACCAACACAATAACCTCGCGTTTTATCAGGATATTTATGGGCACGACTCCGTCCTGCTGGCGGCGCTTAAGAAAGCCGACGACCTGTCAGACCAGTCGATTTTTGTCAGCACCAGCGTAGCGCCTACTACTGCTGCCAACAACCCAACGCCTTAATGGCTCAATGGCTCAACTAAACGTCTTGTATGGCTTGTAGCGGCTATTTGTTTCTCTTAGAATTGTCCTTTAAATTGTACCTAGGTTCTGTTGACGTTTCAAAATAAGGTCTTCAAAAACAATACCTTACAAAGACGCGGCAAATTATAACTTATTGATATAGAAAGATATTTTACCAAATGTCAACAGAACCTAAGCAATTATGGATAACATAAGAGAATACTTAGCACTATGCTGGTTGAATAATGATCCCTTGGAACTGCCGAGATCGGTCAGCTTGTTCAAAAAAAACTTGCTCATTTATTTTGTTATCGGCTATTTGTTGCAAGCCAATATGATTGATGATCCTTTGGAGGCAATTGTCGAGATCAGCTTACAAACCTTGTTCATGCTGGTTTTTATCGGCATCATGCTGTCCCTAAACAAGACACTTTACATTTATGTACAAGTCACGACCGGGGTCATGTTTAGTGCAAATTTAATCTCAGTATTCGTCATACCTGTTATGGTGTGGTTGACAGTAACCGAAGATATTTACAGTTATTACTTATTTTTCATACTGTTAGCTTGGTATTACGCGATAATTTCTTACATCATCAAATGCACCTTACTTATCAATATCCCTGCCAGCATGGTGTTAGCCTTATTGTATTTTATAGCCACTTTTTTGGGCGCTTTTGCCCTTGGGCAGCTTATCTAAGCAAATCCTATTTGCCCCACCGTGCTAGAATTTTTCTATGCAATGCGTCAAATCACGTTACACTATAGAAGACTCGATAAAAAAATCACGCTTTCAGGTACAACCCTTCGAGCACTTACTTGAAAAAATTGGGCGGCGACATCATCAACCAAGATTTTACCGAACAGGCCCACCTAACCATCCAGCTGCCGAAAGAAAATCTCAAAGCATTATCAAAGGCGTTTTCTGGCTTACATCCAGTAAAAATTGCAATCACGGAACAGTGTGCGTCCCTTTGTCCAGCAAAACCTACATTTGGCGTATTTTGCGGCGTTATGGGTAAGTAGTCGGGTAAGCGGTAAGAAAACCTAGGGTATTTACAGGTTGGTTGATTAAATTAACTGCCAACCTTGGTTCAGGAAGGGGTTGAAGAAGCTTTATGAACATAGAGTTACAATATAATCAGGTAAATTGGCAAGTACGAAATTTTCAAAATAACGTATAATTTTAAATATTGCTTCACATAAAATCACCTTTTCCAAAAGTTTACGCCTATGTCTATTTCCTTAAGAAAAATCACCCATCAAGTCACCATTGGCAATGTAAAGGTCGGGGGCGGTGCGCCGATTGTCGTGCAGTCGATGACCAACACCGATACTGCCGATGCCAGCGGGACCGCCAAACAGATTATGGAGCTGGCCGATGCTGGTTCCGAATTGGTACGGATCACCGTGAATAATGAGGAATCGGCAGCGGCGGTGCCGGAAATAAAAAACCAATTGCTTAAGCAAGGATATTCTGTCCCGATAATTGGGGACTTCCATTTTAATGGCCATAAATTGCTGGAAAAATACCCCGACTGTGCCGAAGCTTTGGACAAATACCGCATCAATCCCGGCAATGTCGGACGCGGCAAAAGCCGTGACCCGCAATTCCAGCAAATGGTCGAATTTGCCTGTAAGTACAACAAGCCTGTACGTATCGGTGTTAACGGCGGCAGCCTCGACCAAGCCGTATTTACCCGCTTACTGGACGAGAACCGCGCCTTGACTAACCCAGAACCCTTGCCTGCCGTCACCCGCAAAGCCATCGTATTATCGGCTTTGGAAAGTGCCGCCAAAGCGGAAGAAATCGGCCTGGGCAAAGACAAGATTATACTTTCCTGCAAAATCAGCAATGTGCAGGAACTTATCAGCATTTACCAAGACTTAGCCAGCCGCTGCAACTATACCTTGCATTTGGGCTTGACCGAAGCGGGCATGGGTTCCAAGGGCATCGTGTCGTCTTCTGCGGCTTTGGGCGTGTTGATGCAACAAGGCATCGGCGACACCATCCGCATTTCGCTCACGCCTGAACCCGGCGCATCACGCACCAAAGAAGTCATCGTCGGCCAAGAATTGTTGCAAACGATGGGTTTCCGCTCGTTTACGCCGATGGTCATCGCCTGCCCTGGCTGTGGGCGCACCACTAGCGATTATTTCCAGCATTTGGCGCAAGACATCCAAACATATTTACGCGACCAAATGCCCATCTGGCGCAGCCAATATCCCGGCGTGGAGGCAATGGAAGTCGCGGTCATGGGCTGCGTAGTCAATGGCCCCGGCGAAAGCAAAAGCGCCAACATTGGCATCAGTTTGCCAGGAACGGGCGAATCACCCGTCGCGCCCGTTTACGAAGACGGCGTAAAGACCGTCACCTTAAAAGGCGACCACATTGCAGAGGAATTTCAAGGTGTTGTGGAACGTTACATTGAATCGCATTATGGTGAAGAAGCTAGGGAAACATCCGTTGCTTAGACTTGCCAGATTCCTTGGAAATCCTTAGACAACCAACGGCAGTGTCTATGGTGCAATCTAAGACGAATGATATTTATGCTTTTAGCCCGTTCGCGGTGAGCCGTTAGTTTGTGAAGGGATTAATCAGATGTCTCTTAATTGTAACCTGAATAATGCTGCACTAAAAAAACCGCCACAATAAATCCTAGGCCTAGCCATATAACCAATCCCTTAAAACGGCCACTCACTTCTGGATATATTTCCTGTTTGGCTTGTGGCTGAGTGCTAAAGGTTTGTGATTCTTCGGCTTTATTCGTATCTATGTCTGGTTTTGTCGTCATATCAATGCCCACCATCAATCTTAAGTTAGTATTTTCGCGATTTCTGCGCAAAATCCGCAAGTTTTTAATCTTACCAATACTTTATCCTGCCATTCAAAAAGTGCAAGTGAGATAAGGGAATATGTAAAATTCCCTTATCCCTTTGGGAGAGGGCTAGGGTGAGGGGACTAACTGCCTGATTTTAAAGTCCTCATCCCAACCTTCTCGGCAATAGCTCCTGCATTGCCCTACTACCTACATCCATGTAGGCATCCCAAGGGGTGAAGGGGTTTTTTGAATTTTTAGAGGTTATCCTAAGCGGGTCAGACAGATTTACCCAAAGTGGAGTAGCGTCATAGCTCTACGCTATTAGGAACCAGACAAAACCCTTTCCACATAAACGGGGACAACAGTTGCCGTAGACCATGAACCGAATCGGAACACGCCCCCATGGCGTGAAAACCTACTACTTGCCCAACTATCTGGGTTGGCCGGGCTTTTTAACAGCATCGCTCACTCGCACCGGATACGTTGTTGAAAGCGGATCTGGGAAATTTTCAATATTTAACAGTGAGCTAGCCTTTTGAACTCTCGAAGGGTCGATCAGGCTTTAGGTCGGACAAAAACAACAGGTTGTTCAGGCCTGTCTGTAAAGGGCTATCTCAGCTTTTGTAGCTTAGTGGTCAATCATTGGCAACAGGCAAGGAAGCATGGCAAAAGTAAAAACAACCCGTGAAGGTTAGGATCTAAACCTATGGCGTTAATTGCGACTTTATTTGCGGTTTTTTTGTTTTAAACAGATTAAAAAATAACGTAGCTTATTGTTTTTTTGGTGGGGCGTCAGGGACTCGAACCCTGGACCTATGGATTAAGAGTACAGTACTCATAATATTATTATTTATAATTCAATAGTTTGCACGACTCGCCAAGTCATAAGCTACTACAAGTTTACTACACCATACGCTGATATAGATACAACGTAGTGACAAATTTACTACACACCAAATAATTGTAAATCTTTTCAAAGCAGACTTTTTCGCCCGGTAGAATCTTAGTGCGACCGATTCCAGATCTTGATCGGGTGCGGGTGTTCGTCAATCCAATTATCTTCCCCTTGCCAGCGTCAGCTTACTTAATTTTGTTCAACAGTAGTATTGTTGCAATCAAACAAAAAGTATTTCACCCGTGCTTTTTATTTAAGGGTGACACTGAGCCATCATTCACATTGATCAAGTAGGCCTGGCCAAATCCTGCGACATACCTGCCTCTTTCTGGGCTTAAGACAAATAAATGAAAATCAGATAATGAACGTAATAAACCGACGACCTCGCCAAACTTTTCTTCTAAGGCATTCAAACGGTCTTGATAAAATGCTCCATGCGGTTGCAATTCCCTAACCGTACACGTGAATATAGCCCTTTCGCGCGCAAAAAGGTTACGTGATTCAGCTTCCGGGCGAACAATCATGGCTGAAGCCTGCTTATTGGCCCTCAGGTTGGAAGTATGGTCGGCAAGGTCGCTAATAAAAATATAAAAACACCCTGACTGATCCCGCACAAAGGGTGCGTAACTCATATTAGGCACACAACTATCCGATACTGTTGACATCAACAATGTTTGCTGCGAGGAAAGCAGATTCTGCAATGCGCGTGCTTTTTCGATTAAATTGTCTGCATTGTCCATTGTTTAATGATTATCCATTGTAAGCGTTGGCACATGATGTTAACGGCAATCTGAAACCATTTAAATCCAGCAAGATAGAAATCAGTCCCCTAAATAAGCCCGATTGAATTCTTACAGGATTGCCAAGTAATTTTAAAGTTTTTCGTTTTGGCGGCGGGTATTTGAATTGCCCGTACTGAAGGCATGGGATACCATAAAATATAGCTAAAATACGCCATGACTGTACGAAACATTGCCGTGTCGTGTAAGATTCCAGTACTTGATAAGTGACTGGTAATATGACGGTTTACCAGCAACCAATAATTTAGCTAAACATAAATCCAATCTTGGATTTTAGCCGCTAAAATTTTGTAGCCCCAACAAACGGAACTGCCCATCAGTGTACAACCAAATTCTTTTTACCAACATATTACGTTTACTGGAAGAACAGGGCGTCACCAAACATGAACTGGCTATCCGGGCAGACATATCAGACTCGTTCTTGAGTGACCTTACCAATGGCAAGGCCAACCCGTCGCTCAAAGTGATGGAATGCATTGCCGATGCCCTGGAAACGCCCTTGCCGCTACTGTTAGAACTGACCGACCTGGACAAGGAAACGTTGGATGAATTGGCCGGCGGAAAACCCCGGCGCAGTTTGCCGGACGGGTTCACCCGAATTTCCGCCATCGTGACCGAGTACCAGGCCTTTAGGATACGCCAGTGGGACCAGGCAAACAGGGAGTTACTTAAAAAAGCATTAAATGCTAAAAAAAGAAATAACTAGCTAATTAGTATCTTTCGATTTAACCTAAATCAGAGTGTCCTGATTAAAATCAGGCCAGCATCACAAATAGTCGAATCCTAACCAGAGCCTGAAAGGCTGTCCCTAGCATTTGAGGACGCAACAGCTTAAGTCAACAGCGGAATTGACTTGACTCTCTCCCATCCTATTGGGAAACCAAGCCCTACCCTGTGCCGCCCTTTTCCTGGCATCCCGATTCCAACGTACAGCGAATCTTTACCATCGGCACGTTCCGAAGCCATCGGTCACATCGACAACCGATACCAAAAGGCAACTATCGAAATCATTTGTTGCTAATGCAAACTATTCGTTATATCCTTTTATAACGCAAATAATAATGATAACCACGCTCATGGATAATCCAGACGAAAACTATGCCAGCGTGAAAGACCGGGCGATCAAAAAGCTCGAACGCGATATGGGGCCACTGCTGCTGTCCACGTTGCACGACCCCAGGACCATCGAAATCATGCTGAATGCCGACGGCAAATTGTGGGTCGAACGGCTCGGCAAAAAAATGGAATGTTTTGGGTTGCTCAGGGTCGCGCAATCAGAAGCGATCATAAAGACCGTCGCCGGTTTCCATGGCAAGGGCGTGACCACCGGCAATCCCATTTTGGAAGGGGAGTTCCCGATAGACGGGTCACGCTTTGCAGGCCAACTTCCTCCCATTGTCCCTTTTCCTACCTTTGCTATCCGTAAACGGGCCGTCGCAATCTTTACCCTGACCCAATACGTCGACGCAGGGATTATGACGGTTGTGCAGTACAACGCCATCAAGTCGGCCATTGTGGCACACCGGAACATCCTGGTGACTGGCGGAACCGGTTCCGGCAAGACCACATTGGTCAACGCCATCATCAATGAAATGGTGCTACATGACCCGACGGAAAGGATCTTCATCCTTGAAGACACCGGGGAAATCCAATGTGCCGCCGAAAACTTTGTCCAATACCACACCTCGATTGACGTGCCGATGACCGCATTGCTCAAGACACTTGATAGTCGTTAAAATGAAAACTGCAAAATTCAAACATTAGACAGTCCATATCGAAATATTTAATGCGGTTATTTCCCCCAGACCTTAGCTGATCCGGCATCAAAAAATGACACTAACAATTCAGTCCCGCGCCCTTTAAAACGGGAAGTTTTGCTTGTTCTAGCATTAGGCATTCTGTTTGCTCTAGCAATGATTGCCTTATTACTCGGCGAATCAGGGTCACCATAAATACCAACATACAAGTGAGTGAGCTTGCCTTTTTCAATACGTTTCAAATAGTGATCGTCGTTTTTGGCAAGAGAATGTCCGTAAATGAACAAAGCCCCGCCAATCTCGCTAAAACTCCTATATGCCTTTGCTAAATAATCGTTGTGACGAATACGAATGAGCTTTTCGTTACTTGTTCCTTCTGCAACGAAGATAGGGAAATAATCACGTTTAAGCGCGTCTCGGATTTGCTCGATAAGCCTGATACCTGTGTTTACCCATGTGTATTTCTGGATTTCTATTCCAGCATCAAACAAATGTAATGCACCGTGTAGAAACCAAGTTGTTTGATGATGGCTATTGATAGGTTCCCATGTAACGTAATGGGCATCATAGTCGTCTTCGGGTTTTCTAAAACCATCGTCGGACGTTGGATCGACACCTTCCTCATTGTGCATCTGCGCCCAGTAAAGGAGCAAATCATAGTTCAGGGTGTAAATGGTCTTAAAATTGGACAAAAAGTCGCGGCAAGCGGCGTATTCATGTTCTCCAATTTCGTTTGGTTGTTCTGGATGACTTGAGGCAATTGTTTGAACAAGAAGCTCTCGAAGACCATCTGCGTCTTCTTGAAGACTTGAAAGTAGCTTTTTAGGTACGCCATCATACGCACTAAGGACAGATTTCACATCACGAAGAGCTTTGATGACTTTCTCGAAATCTTGTGTATTAAGGGCTTCAAATGCCTTTTTCGCAGAGTGTGAGAGTTTCGAGAAATCTGCTTGCTCAAATAACTTCTCGTAGACAAAGATATTTGGACGACAAGCAATACTGAAACCATTTCCAAGTAGCAAGTGTCGGCGGCTTAAATGCTCAGAGTCCCCGAGCGCTTTGGCGAAGGAAATAATAGGTGTCATTGCCGACACCTATTGCGATTTTGGTTTGGGTTACTAAACTTCGAGTCGCGGCGGGGTATTTGTAAAGTGGAAATATCGATCAACGCTTCTTGCCGCCTCCCCTGTCTGTGTCCCCGCGACCGGGGTTAGGAATCGATTCTTTTTGTGTTGTTTTAGGGTGTTTTTTTGCGTATTCCTCTGTTACGAACAAACCGCTTTCAGAATCCCTGTGTCCGGGATGGCTTTTTTTGTTAGACATGGCTGTAATCACTGTATCTAGTTAATAAAAAGTAAAAATAGCACAACATATAGTATATGTCAATGCTATTAGGTTAAAACTTCGTTGCTAAAATAATTCAATTTCCCTACATTGGTCAAAATGAATCCTTCTGTCTGATGTTCAAAAACGCAGCTTACGTTTTACGCGGTTTCCGCTGACTTCAAAACACACAAACATTAGACTATTCGCTCTATGCCAGTGGTTAAATTCACCGGAATATATTGTATTTCCTTATTTGCACGCATCGTGGGTCTTATCCGATGTTTGCAGGCTGTGGCAAATAATTCCGGCCCATTCTCATTGAATTCCGGTCGAAGGGGTCTGATATTCGCAAATAATCCAGGCCGAAAATGCGGATGTTTGCAGGTCTTATGGATTATGTTGAAGGCCGCTACACCTACCAATGAATGAAGCCATTGCGGTCACCAATGCGGCATTAGGACTCCTGCTGCTGCTCATATTGTACTCGCGCATCCGCGATGTCGGCACGGAACGGCACCTAAAAAAACACCGTTCCAAAGACGCCGGGTTGGCCGACTTGTTAAATTATGCAGCCATGGTCGATGATGGCGTGATTGTTGGCAAGAACGGATCGTTTATCGCGGCCTGGCTCTACAAGGGCGACGACAATGCTAGCAGCACCGACGAACAACGCAATATGGTTTCGTTTCGCATCAACCAAGCCTTGTCAGGCTTGGGCAATGGCTGGATGCTACACGTCGATGCCGTGCGCCGGCCTGCCCCAAATTATACGAAAGAGGGGTTTTCACACTTTCCCGACCCCGTATCCGCCGCCATCGATGAAGAACGCCGCCGCTACTTTGAAGGCCTTGGCATAATGTACGAAGGTTACTTTGTGCTGGCTTTGACCTACTTTCCCCCGCTGCTGGCGCAGAGCAAGTTCGTTGAACTGATGTTTGACGATGAGGTCAAGGGGAAAACCAAACAAGCCCGGACACAAGGCCTCCTTGACAGTTTCAAGCGCGAATGCGCTAATATCGAGAACACCCTGTCCTCTGCCGTCAAGATGGTGCGGCTGAATGGCAAGGCCGTTGTCAACGAGGACGGCTCGACCACGACCCAAGATGACTTCCTGCGCTGGCTGCAATTCTGTGTTACCGGCATCAACCATCCCGTCAACCTCCCTGCCAACCCGATTTACCTGGATGCCCTGATTGGTGGCCAGGAGATGTGGGGCGGGGTCGTCCCCAAAGTGGGGCGCAAGTTTGTCCAGGTGGTCGCCATCGAAGGCTTCCCGTTAGAGTCAACACCGGGCATTTTGACCGCGCTGGGCGAGCAGCCCTGTGAATACCGATGGTCTTCGCGGTTTATTTTCATGGACAGCCATGAAGCCGTTGCCCACCTGGACAAATACCGTAAGAAATGGCGGCAAAAGATACGCGGTATTTTCGACCAGGTGTTCAACACAAACTCAAGTGCAGTAGACCAAGATGCCGTGTCGATGGTGACGGATGCCGAAGCCGCCATTGCCGAGGTTAACAGCGGCCTGGTTACCCAAGGCTATTACACCAGTGTTGTGGTTATCATGGACGAAAACCGTGAACAATTGGAAACCTCAGCACGACAAATAGAAAAAACCATTCACCGACTTGGTTATACGGCACGAGTTGAAACCATCAATACAATGGATGCTTTTTTCGGCAGCCTGCCTGGACACGGGGTCGAAAATGTCAGGCGACCCTTGCTGCACACGATGAACTTGGCCGATCTGCTCCCAACCAGCACCATCTGGACCGGCTTGAACCAAGCGCCTTGCCCATTCTATCCGCCGCTGTCGCCGCCCCTGATGCACTGCGTCACCCACGGAGCAACGCCGTTCCGGTTGAACCTCCATGTCCGCGATGTTGGCCATACCTTCATGTTTGGCCCCACGGGTGCAGGGAAATCGACGCATTTGGCGATGATAGCGGCCCAATTACGCCGATATCAAGGCATGTCTGTCTATGTGTTTGACAAAGGCATGGCAATGTACCCGTTGACCAAGGCCATGGGCGGCAAGCATTTCACTGTTGCCGCTGACGGTGACCAGTTGGCCTTCTGCCCCTTGCAATACCTGGAAACCAAAGGTGACCGCGCGTGGGCGATGGACTGGCTTGATACGGTTTTGGCCTTGAATAACGTCATCACGTCACCGGCGCAACGCAATGAGATTGGTAACGCCATCATGAGTATGCACGCCAGCGGCGCCAAAACCCTCTCTGAGTTTTCCGTGACAATCCAGGATTCGGCAATTCGGGATGCCATCAAGCAATATACCGTTGACGGCACTATGGGGCATTTGCTTGATGCCGAAGAGGATGGTTTGGCACTCTCAGACTTTACGGTATTTGAGATCGACGAATTGATGAACTTGGGCGAGAAGTACGCCCTACCAACGCTGCTTTACTTATTCCGCCGTATTGAACGCAACCTAATAGGGCAACCTGCCGTCATCATCCTGGATGAGGCTTGGTTGATGCTCGGACATCCGGCCTTCCGCGACAAGATCAGGGAATGGCTGAAAACCCTGCGTAAAGCCAACTGCCTGGTGCTGATGGCAACACAAAACCTGTCTGATGCCGCCAACTCAGGTATCTTGGATGTCATTGTCGAATCGACGGCCACCATGATCTTCCTGCCCAACATTTACGCACGGGATGAGGGTACGGCATCGCTCTATTACCGTATGGGGCTAAACGCACGGCAGATTGAAATAGTGGCGACGGCCATCCCTAAGCGCCAATATTACTATGTATCGGAAAACGGCAGACGGCTCTATGACCTTGCCCTGGGGCCGATGGCACTGGCCTTTGTCGGTGCCACCGACAAGGACTCGGTAGCCGCCATCAAGACCCTCGAAACCAAATACGGTGACCAATGGGTACATGAATGGCTAGCTGGGCGAGGCTTGACACTGAATGACTATAAGGCGGCAGCATGAGTATCTGGGCAATTAGCAAGCGTTTCTTCAATAAGAAACAAACAAAATCAACGGATTCTGATGTCGGCTTGAATATGGCGGCATCGCCAACAGCCACTGAAAACCCCTACCTGTCTGCCCGTCGGTCTTGGAACGACCATGTCGGGTCGGTCATGAGTTCACGGCAAACTTGGCAAGTGATGGGCATCCTGTGCCTGATGATTGCGCTGGCCAGTGTCGGCGGCATGATCCATATCGGCAGCCAATCAAAATTCATCCCCTACATTATCGAAATTGACAAGCTGGGCCAGTCTTTAGCCATATCACCAGCCCAATTGGTTGCCATCCCCGACCAACGTGTCGTCCATTCGGCGGTGGCATCTTTCATCAATGATGCGCGATTGGTGACCCCCGATATTGCCTTGCAGAGAAAAGCGGTATTTCGGGTTTACGCCATGCTGTCGGCAAATGACCCCGCCACCGCGAAATCAAACCAATGGTTCAACGGCTCTGAGGATGCCAGCCCATTCAACCGGGCTAAAAAGGAAACCGTGAGCATTGAAATCCATACGGTCATCCCGCAAACCCCGGAAACTTGGCAAGTGGACTGGGTTGAAACAAGGCATTCATTTTGTTTCTCCTTCCTTGGTTAGTTAAGAGCTATAGGATGCGCCAAACAACGTGCGGCGCATCAATCGTATGGATTGTCTCAACCGATGCGCCTCCTTATGTCGGCGCATCCTATAAGCGCACCTTTAAGCGCACCTTATGGTCTTAAGGCCACGACAATTTCGCCATTACGGGCGTAACTGCGTTGCTCAATAATCACCCAGTCGCCATCGAAAATGCCTTGTTCAATCATAGAATCGCCCTTGATTTTCAGGACATAACAAGGTTTTTGGGTTTTGAGTTGATCGGGGATAGCCATATAAGAAATGTTTTCCACCGCTTCTATCGGCCTACCTGCTGCGATATAACCGACAAACGGCAAGCCGCTCGGACTATCTGAACCATTATCTGGGCCGCTGATTAACTGTTTGGCGTAGTCCGTTAGCCGGATACCACGTTGCTTGCGTTCCGGTGCCTCGATCAATTTCGCATCAATCAAAGCTTTGATATGGGCATGCAATGAACCACGGGATTTCACCCCGATACCAGCACATAGCTCTTCCAGCGTTGGCGGATGCCTGAAATTGTCCTGGTTCTGAACCAGGAAATCGAAAATCTCTTGCTGCTTGCGGGTTAATGTCAGCTTCATAATGATCTCTATTTGTTTTGGTTAAAAGATAGCATAAGAACAAAAACAAAACAAGTGCAGAACGAATATTTACCTCTTTCTTGTTAATTCCTTTCAATTGTAATAATTAAGCCCGATTATGTTGGAGGTTATTCGCCTTGAGCTTGTCGGTATGCAATAGGCTTCGGCCCACAATGCGAACGGAGTCAATATTTTACAAAGTCGAATCAATAGCTTAAAACAGGCGGGAATGTCGCCAAGTATCGCCTGACGCGATTTGTGGCAGTTAAGTTAAGCTGCCTATGAATTGATTAATTTAGCAGGTGTTCAGCCGCAAGGCGTTAGGCGATGGCTGGCCTACTAGGTGTTTATACCGATATTATTTTATTGAGGGATTCTGTAAACTGGTGGTATAGCTAGGGAATTTGGCTTTAATTAATGAAGTAAGCAAAGGAATTGCATAGCTAAACGAAAAGGGTTTATTGCCCTTGTAAACCTAACAAAAGCGAAGGAATATATTATTATGAAAGTTTTAGTTACAGGTGGTGCAGGCTATATAGGTTCGGTTTTAGTCCGACAGTTATTAAATAAGGGCCACGCCGTAAGGGCATTTGATTCATTAAAATTTGGCGGTGATGCGTTATACGATGTAATGCTGCACCCAGATTTCGAGTTTATGAAAGGTGATGTCCGTAATGCCGAGGATGTTGCCAGGGCACTTAAAGGCATTGATGCAGTGGCCCATCTTGCATCCATCGTTGGCGATCCTGCCTGTAAAAAATACAGTGAAGAAGCTAATGAAACCAACTGGGACGGCAGTGTGGCCTTGTTTAATGCGGCAGAAAAGGCGGGTGTAAAAAGATTTGTGTTTGCCAGTACCTGTAGCAATTATGGAAAAATGCCTGACCCTGACTCGTTTGTTGTTGAAACATCAGAGTTGAATCCCATTTCCCTGTACGCAGAATTGAAAGTAAAGTTTGAGAAATATCTGCTGGAAGAAAACAAAAACAGCAAGATTTGCAGTACTGCATTACGTTTTAGTACGGTATACGGCTTTTCTCCACGTATCCGATTCGATTTGACTGTAAATGAATTTACCCGTAACGCCACAGTTAAAGGCGAGCAGGAAATTTGGGGCCAGCAATTCTGGCGGCCTTATTGCCATGTGGATGATTTGGCGAGATCAGTGGTGTTGGTATTAGAAAGCCCTGAAGAGAAAGTCCGTGCCAATGTATTTAATGTGGGCAGCACAGAAGAAAATTACAATAAAGGCATGATTATTAAGGAAGTCTGTAAAGTAGTGCCTAATGTAAAAGTAGATTATGTGGAAAGCAACGAAGACCCTCGTGATTACCGGGTTAATTTCGACAAAATAAAAAATGAACTAGGCTTTACTATTACCAAAACAGTTCCAGATGGGATTAAGGAAATTTATACCTTATTGAACACAGGTATTGTTACCGATTCGTTTGGGCAAAAATTTAGGAACATCTAAGTTCTGCCGATTCATCTTTATAAAAAGGGCGTTTTTAACGCCCTTTTTTGTGTTGAGTTTTTTGGGATAGCAAAATAACCAATAATTCTCCGTGTAAGCTTTGAGACGGTTGTCTTATGTAAAGTATAAAAGTTGCTTTATAAATAATAGCTCTTATAGTTGTCCAACCAAAAACACTAATGAGTATTTCATGCAGCATTTTCGACTTTCTATTCTGATTACAATTCTTTGTCTGTCCGCAGCGTTTTGGTGGGGAGGCATGATTGGTGTATTTATCGCCATTATTCTGGGAATTCTTGAGGTTAGCTTATCCTTCGATAACGCCGTTGTGAATGCGTCTGTGCTAAAACGGATGAATGCTCGTTGGCAGCGTTATTTTTTAACTTGGGGCATTTTGATTGCCGTATTTGGGATGCGGTTAGTGTTCCCAGTATTGATTGTTTCGGTTGCTACCGGCCTTGATTTTATCAGCGTTGCCCAAATGGCATTGAAAGATCCGGCGACTTATTCGCAGCACCTCAATAATGTCCACGTACAAATTTCGGCATTTGGGGGCATGTTTTTGTTGATGGTGTTTTTCTCCTTCATATTGGATGATGCTAAGGAATTGCATTGGTTGGGCCGAATCGAGGAGCGTGTATCTGCCCTGGGCAAGCTTAAAGCCATTGAAATCATTTTAGCTTTGGGCTTGTTGTTAACCGCTCAGAACTGGTTGCCGCTTGAAATTCGCCTGGATGCCCTGGTAGCCGGCATTTCTGGGTTAATTTTGTTTGTCATCGTAGATAGCCTTGCCGCATTATTTGAAGATGACGAGCAAGGAGAACAAGCAGCCGAAGTTGTTAAAAAAGCGGGAATCATGAGCTTTATCTATCTTGAGGTGTTGGATGCCTCGTTCTCATTTGATGGCGTCATCGGTGCGTTTGCGATAACGCAAGATGTTGTCATCATCATGCTTGGCCTTGCCATTGGTGCTATGTTCGTCAGAAGCTTGACAGTCTATTTGGTCAACAAAGGCACCTTGGATGATTACGTTTTTTTAGAGCACGGCGCACACTATGCCATAGGCGTTTTGGCGGGCATCATGCTGGTCAGTATGCGTTACCATATCAGCGAGGTGGTAACTGGCTTGGTTGGTGCGGTATTGATAGCGCTTTCGGTATTTTCGTCAATCCGTTATAACAAGGCGGAAAAACTAGAGTCAAAAAGGGGGAATTAAGCCCTACAAATTCAGGATGTCGATATGCTTCTTGCGGACACATTCCAGCACGCGTTCACTTCGATAAAGTCCCAGCAATTGCGGACGGTATTAATAGTATTGGCAATGAGCATAGGCGTGACTTCAGTAACAGTGTTGATTGCATTGAGTGAAAGCGCCCGCAGTTATATTTTGAACGAGTTTGAAGCCTTGGGGACGCATCTTGTCATTGTTTTGCCAGGCCGAACGGAAACCACGGGTGGCGCACCGCCGCTGTTTGGTGAAACGCCGAGGGACTTGACCTTAGAAGATGCGGAAGCTTTATCACGCAGTCCCTATATTGCTGCGATTGCTCCGTTAACGATAGGAGCTGCACCCGTTACGGCAGCAGGGCTTGAACGGGAAACGAATGTTTTTGGTTCAACGCATGACTTGCTGCGCGTACGCCATCTTGCTATGGCACAAGGTGCTTTTTTGCCAAAAACGGAAACCGATGAAGCCCTCTCTATCTGCGTCATCGGGCAAACCATTCGTGAGCAATTATTTGCCGATAGTCCGGCGTTAGGGCAGTGGTTGCGTATTAATGACAGGCGCTTTCGGGTTATCGGCGTACTAGCTTCCGAAGGCGAATCCATCGGTGTCGATTTTGACGAGATGGTGATTATCCCCGTTGCTTCTGCCCAGGCCTTATTCGATACGCATTCTTTATTTCGTATATTGATCGAAACTAAGTCCAGGGAAGCGATGATAAAAGCCATTGACGAGGTTAAAAAAATCATCAAACTTCGTCATGAAGGTGAGGAAGACATCACCATTATCACGCAGGACAGTGTGGTAAGCGCGTTTAACAAAATTTTGACGGCATTGACGATTGCAGTGGCATGTATTGGCGGTATCAGCCTGATTGTGGCCGGTGTCCTGGTGATGAATGTTATGTTAGTCAGCGTTACCCAGCGGACTGCGGAAATTGGTTTATTAAAGGCATTAGGTGCCTCCCAAAGCCAAGTGCAATGGCTTTTTTTGGCAGAGGCCATATTGTTATCCTTGGCAGGGGCGCTGTTAGGTTTGTTCCTGGGAGGGCTGGTCGTCATGCTATTGAAATCCATTTACCCGACTTTTCCTGTTGAGATCCCTGAGTGGGGGTTGCTGTCAGCCCTTGGCGTTTCTATTTTGACTGGCTTATTATTTGGCGTACTTCCTGCGCGCAAAGCGGCAAGGTTAGACGCTATCTCGGCGTTGGCAAAGAGGTAATCATGAGTTACTTTGATATATTCTCGCTGTCATTTCGAACTATTTCTTCCCATAAGCTTAGGTCAGCGCTTACGGCATTAGGATTAATCATCGGTATTGCTGCGGTAATCATTCTGACAGCATTGGGGCGCGGCCTTCACAGTTTCGTGATCGCTGAATTTACCCAGTTTGGGACGAATATAATCGGCGTTCATCCAGGGAAAAAATCCACTTTTGGAATATCTGGAGCCACCATAAGCACAGTCCGCCCATTATCTATGGCAGATGCTGCCAGCCTGAGTAAATTAGGGGGCATTGTTGCTGTCGTGCCGGTGGTGCAGGGCAATGCGCGGGTTGAAACCGATAACAAGCAGCGGCGCACCAATGTTATCGGTGCGGGTGCAGGCGTTCCCCAAGTATGGAAAATACGCCCAGCAGTAGGCCAGTTTTTGCCATCTGGTGAAGATGCCAATCCTAGGGCCTTTGCTGTCTTAGGAGATAAATTAGCGGTTGAGCTATTCGGTCAGGCCAATCCTCTGGGCAAACGCATACGCATTGGGACTGACCGTTATCGAGTGCTTGGCGTGATGGAAAAAAAAGGCCAAATGCTTGGTTTTGACATGGATGACACGGTATATATCCCTGCGGCAAAGGCGCTAGAAATGTATGATAGAGAGAGCCTGATGGAAATAGACTTGCTTTATGGGGACAATGTATCACTTGCAGCCGTGCAAAAAAATATCAAACAATTGCTAGTCGCACGGCATGGCGGCGAAGATTTCACCTTAGTTACCCAAAATCAAATGCTAGAAAGCATGGATTCAATTTTGAATATTTTAACGTTGGCAGTTGCGGCCTTAGGGGGAATCTCATTATTGGTTGGATCAGTTGGAATCATCACTATTATGACCATAGCGGTGTCAGAACGGGTGTCCGAGATTGGTTTGCTTAGGGCAATAGGCGCGGAAAGAAAAATTATCTTCAGGCTGTTTCTATGTGAAGCGCTAACATTAAGCGCGGTAGGTGGATTGGTTGGCGTGGTGACTGGAATTGGCATAGTCCAAATAATCAGCAAGCTAGCGCCAGCCCTTCCGACTGAACTGGCTTGGATGTACATTATTGCCGCTTTTGCCCTGTCTTTGCTTATAGGTATAATTTCAGGTGTGATACCTGCTATTAAAGCAGCCCGTTTGGAGCCGTTACAAGCGTTACATTCCGAATAAACTTTTTGGCTTGGATTCTATCCTTTAATCCGCGCCTCCCCCGTTGACAACCCCAAATAAGTCTGTAGAATAGTCGGACTCAGCGTAACGGAACGGTTTTGCCGGCTCCGTTGCCCGCTCTTTAACAAGATGGCCAAAATAATGAGTGTGGGTACGCGTGTTGGCATCCTGTGTCTAGAGACACGGGCCGACACAAGGTACTCCGTTAATTCAAACGGCGGAATATTTTTCGTTGGCCCAAAAAAGATTAGGCACCCCATCTTAAAAAGGGTGCGCATGAAACTAAACTGAAGAGTTTGATCATGGCTCAGATTGAACGCTGGCGGTATGCTTAACACATGCAAGTCGGACGGCAGCGGGGGCTTCGGCCTGCCGGCGAGTG
>JAYVGW010000091.1:0-2593 GCA_043771735.1 Methyloglobulus sp. | reverse complement strand
GCCGCGTCGCCACTCGCTACGAGCGGTTGGCGGTTAATTATATGACCCTGCTCAGCCTAGCCAGCATTTTGATTTGGCTTAAATGAGAACGCCCCCTAGATTAATTAAAAATATCCGATGGATTCAACCCGTATTCACTGCAAACCAACCTAGGCTCTGTTGACATTTGATAAAAACGTTCATTATATCAGTGGCTTACAATTTTCCTCTGTGTTCGTAAGTGGTTGTTTTTGAATGTCTATTATTGAAATGTCAACAGAACCTAAATTATTTGCAAATAAGATCGGCCAAAGGTAGCCTCTAATACTGTTACATTTGCTGCAAACGCCAACTGATTTGCAGCATGAGCAAGATAGGCGGCAGTACAGCCAACTTTACTTCTAACCTTAGCGGGGTAATCACCCCGCTTGTTTTGATAGATCAATGTTCAGCGATGTTGCTACCAGACAGTAAAAGCGATTTTTTAAGATAAGCCACTAAAGTTTTTAGCCTTGAATTGGAGAAACTTAATGATAAAAATTCGAAGATCGCACGAAAGAGGCGCATCCGATTTGGGCTGGCTTAAAAGCCAGCACACGTTTTCTTTCGGAAATTATTACCATCCAGCCCACATGGGTTTTCAATCGTTACGGGTTATCAATGATGACCGGGTTGCACCGGGTGCAGGGTTTGGCACGCATCCGCATAATAATATGGAAATTATTTCGTATGTGTTGTCGGGTGCATTGGAACATAAAGATTCTATGGGCAATGGTTCGATTATTAAGCCTGGTGAAGTGCAACGGTTAAGCGCCGGGACCGGTATTACCCACAGTGAGTTCAACCCTTCCAAAGACAATGAAGTGCATTTTTTACAAATCTGGTTTGTGCCGGATACCGATAATGTTGAACCTGGCTATGCCCAACAAACCTTTGCCGAGCAGGAAAAGCGGGGGCGTTTTCGACTGGTGGCATCAAAGTCAGGACGGGATGGATCCATTACATTGCATCAGGACGTAGACATGTCGATAACTTTGATCGACCAAGAGGAAAAGATTGATTATGCCATCGCGACGGGGCGAACCGCATGGGTGCATATCACACGGGGACAGGTAGTTATGAACGATAACGAGCTTAAAACTGGCGACGGCGCAGCAATAAGGGACGAAGGCATGTTGCAGTTCAGGAGCGGGATTGATGCTGAAGTTATACTTTTTGATATGACCCCGTTTGGGTCTTGAAACAAAAGCAGGTATTTACTGTTTTCGTAAGCGTTTTGTCCGGCTGGCTTCAAGTAACGGTAAGCTTCTTTCCATCGGTCGTTAAGGAAAGCGTGTTCAGCGTCTAACCCGAATAGTTTGGAGTTACTTATGGCCAAACTTAAAAGGGCAATGGGCATTCTCATGTCGAACCTGAATCTGTGCTTACGGTTTAAGTGGCCTGTCAGCGGCAATATAATGGGTGACTTTTGGCGGTTCTTCGCCTTGGTGGAAAATCAGTGCCTGGTCTTGCAGGATTTTGTCTTGCTTAGGTAAGCGCTCATGATGGCGCAGGTGTTCCGCCCACGAATCTTCCATAAAATATTCTAGGTACTGCCCTGGGATTTCAGTGTTTTCAAACACGCCCCAGCGATAAACGCCATTTCGCATCCTAACTGCCCTCAACCTGTGGATAGCATGCAAAAAATCTACTTGGTCTTGTGGGTTGATCTGGTAAGCAATCGTCACCATCACCGGGCCTTGGTCAAATTCAACCGATTGGGCGGCTAACGGGACAGGCCAGTGCATTGACGGCGTTAAATCCATTTCGCCGCCTTGTTGTAGTTTTATTTTACAGGTCAGCAACGCAAACAACACAGCACCTAAGGCGGCACTATTCATGGCGATGACAATGGAATAATGGCTGGCGAGCCAACCCCAAAAGGCGGAGCCTAAGCTGATGCCGCCAAAGAATATCATCAAATAAACGGAAAGGCCCCTTGCCCTGACCCAATTCGGCAAGGCTTGTTGTGCAGAAATATTGACGCTGGATAATACCAACACCCAGCTAATACCAAATAAGATGCCCGCGAGCAATGCTTGCCACTGGGATGTGGCAACGGCAAAAAAAGCGGTCATGACGGCAATCCCCAAAGAGCCAATAGCGACCAAGGTATTGACCTTAAATACCCGCTTAAAGGCCGGAAGACTGAACCCGGTTAATACGCCACCTACACCTATCGCCGTCATCAAGCTGCCAAAAAAAGCGGCATCTCCGTGTAGGTTTTGTTTGGCGATGATGGGGATCAAGCCCCAAAACGCATTGGCAAAAAACATGAAGCCAAAGGCATGCAACATCGTGGCTTGCAGCGGCCTACTGAATAAAGCATAACGGACACCCGCCCGCATGGCACGCCAGATTTTTTCTGGCGGTATTGTTGAGTTAGTGCTGGTTCTCTCCTGTCGCCAGAATAAAATGGCAACAATAATTGCAATGAAACTTATCGCATTGAAGGAGTACAGGAAGCGTAACGTTATGCGCCCCCGTACGTAATATCCACAAAGAGCCATTAACAAACTGTCTACAGATATCCGGTAGACCTATATGAACTCCAGGCAATTTCTTTAAACTTGCC
>JAYVGW010000090.1:0-2600 GCA_043771735.1 Methyloglobulus sp. | reverse complement strand
GCGATTCATCGACATAATACGACTACCTCAACTAATTGATTAGCATGAAGCTTACACCTTTCATTAGAACCTAGCTTAGGTATCTTGCTAATCAAGAAGTTGTTTTCAATAGGAAGCAGTGGAAATTTGCGAAATTAAGTTTATTCATTCAATAAATTCTTCCTTTATGTAAGAAAAATACAGGTCTAGCGACTAACAATCATTGAATTTATTAAAAAATCAAGGTGTATAAATATTTAGATATGATCGACCTATTAGAATTAACCATATCTAATAGACTACTGGAACGGAAAGGAAACAAAGCATGAAAACATCAAAGATTCTGTTGCTTATTGTGATTGCGGCTTTAATGGCCGTTTTTTTTATTTTCGACTTTCAGCACTATCTCACGCTGGATGCCCTAAAGTCGCAGCAAGCAAGCATTGAAACTTATCGTAATGACCATCCGGTTAAGGCGGTGCTTATTTACTGCATGGTCTACATTGTGATTACTAGCTTGTCTTTACCTGGTGCGGCGATATTGACTTTGGCCGGGGGCGGTATTTTCGGTATCTACTGGAGTACGGTCATTGTCTCTTTTGTTTCGACTATCGGTGCCACGTTGTCTTTTTTGGTGGCTCGTTTTTTACTGCGTGACTGGGTAAGAGTTCGGTTCAGCCAGCGGCTAAAGGCTTTTGAAGCGGGTCTTGACCGTGACGGTGCTTATTATTTGTTTACCTTGCGATTGGTTCCAATATTCCCGTTTTTCCTCATCAACTTAGCAATGGGTTTGACACCAATGAAAACCTGGACATTTTACTGGGTTAGCCAAGTGGGGATGCTCGCGGGTACGCTAGTTTACGTCAATGCCGGTACCCAATTGGCAAAAATTGAATCGCTGTCCGGGATCTTGTCGCCGAGCTTGCTGGGTTCATTCATGCTGCTAGGGTTGTTTCCCTTACTGGCCAAGAAAATTGTGGAAAGCATTCAAGCAATGAAAATCTATAAAAAATGGCAAAAACCAAAACGGTTTGATAACAACCTGATTGTCATTGGTGCAGGTTCCGGTGGCTTGGTGACTTCTTATATTGCCGCTGCGGTCAAGGCCAAAGTGACCTTGATTGAAAAACACAAGATGGGCGGCGACTGCTTGAATACCGGTTGTGTGCCTTCAAAAGCGCTGATCCGTTCAGCCAAGTGGTTGTCTCATCTAAAACGCTCAAAAGAATTCGGCATTAAACAGGCGAGCGCCGAATTTGATTTTGCCGATGTGATGGATCGGGTGCAAGCCGTCATCAAAACCGTCGAACCGCATGATTCCATTGAACGTTATAACGAACTCGGCGTTAATATTGTCACAGGTGAGGCGAAAATCATTTCACCCTGGGAAGTCGAGGTTAAAACGGCTGATGGCGTTAAAACGCTCACTACCCGATCCATCGTTATTGCTGCCGGAGCGCGGCCTTTTATCCCGCCAATACCGGGCATTGACAAGATTGAGCCACTTACTTCAGACAATATATGGAATCTGCGGGAATTACCAAAACGCCTCCTGGTGCTGGGCGGTGGGCCTATCGGTAGTGAACTGGCGCAGAGTTTTGCCCGGCTGGGCAGCCAAGTGACACAAGTCGAAATGGCATCGCGGTTGTTGGTGCGTGAAGATCCTGACGTATCGGATGCGGTCATGGCAAGGTTCAAGGAAGAAGGGGTTGACCTGCGCATGAAGCATACCGGCAAGGAATTTATTGTCGAAAACGGCGAAAAATTCCTTATCGCGGAATATAAAGGCCAGCCCGTTAAAATCCCGTTCGACCAGGTGTTGTTTGCGATTGGCCGCAGCGCCAATATTAAAGGCTATGGCGTAGATGAATTAGGCATTGAAATATCGCCACGAAAGACCATTGCCACCAATGGCTTCCAGGAAACCAATTACCCGAATATCTATGCCGTCGGCGATGTCGCAGGCCCTTACCAGTTTACCCATACAGCAGCGCACCAAGCCTGGTATGCTGCCGTCAACGCCTTGTTCGGAATTTTCAAGAAATTCCGTACCGATTATTCGGTGATTCCCTGGTCAACCTTCACCGACCCGGAAGTGGCTCGTGTGGGCATTAACGAGCAGGAAGCCAAGGAACAAGGTATTGCTTATGAAGTAGCAACTTATAACATTGACGATCTTGACCGGGCGATTGCCGACAGCGAGGCGCATGGGTTTGTTAAAGTGTTAACCCCACCGGGCAAGGATAAAATCCTAGGAGTCACTATCGTTGGCGAACATGCGGGCGACTTGATCGCCGAATTTGTGTTGGCGATGAAGCACGGTATTGGGTTAAATAAAATACTGGGTACGATCCATATCTACCCAACACTGGCTGAAGCCAATAAATATGTGGCGGGTGTGTGGAAGCGTAAGCATGCGCCGCAAGGCGTGTTGCGCTGGCTGGAACGCTTCCATACCTGGCGGCGCGGATGAATAAGCCATAGCACATATATAAAGTTACCTCTACGCAAGCGCGCCACTATTTTTCGCGAAAGCTAAAATGGGGTCCATCCGATTTTAGCGGCGAAAAATCACGTGGCGGTTAATGCCTACGGCTGCCCGGATTCGTCCTCGGTCCGCT
>JAYVGW010000089.1:0-3033 GCA_043771735.1 Methyloglobulus sp. | reverse complement strand
GCCTCGAAATCTTTGCTGACTTCTTCCTGCTCTTTTTTGGCTTCTTCATCTTCTGGCACACCTAAATCCAGGTCGCCTTTGGCAACCGATTGCAGATGTTTACCGTCAAATTCATCCAAGTGCGAAATCAGCCACTCATCAACCCGGTCGGACAACAACAGAACTTCAATGTCTTTCTTACGGAAAATTTCCAAATGCGGGCTATTTTTTGCTGCTGCAAAAGTTTCTGCGGTGACATAATAAATTTTGTCCTGGCCTTCCTTCATCCGGCTGACGTAAGCTTCCAGCGACACTTCTTGTTTGTCAGTATCGGCAAGCGTAGACGCAAAACGCAACAATTTGGCAATTCGCTCTTTGTTGCTGAAATCTTCAATCGGGCCCTCCTTGATGACTTGACCGAATTGTGACCAGAACATTTCATACTTTTCTGGCTCATTTTTTGCCAAGCCTTCCAACATGCCCAGCACTTTCTTGACCGCGCCAGATTTAATGGTGCTGATTTGCTTGCTCTGCTGCAATATTTCCCGCGACACATTCAACGGCAGCGAGCTGGCATCGACAATACCGCGAACAAAGCGCAGGTAGCGCGGCATCAGTTGCTCGGCATCATCGGTGATAAAGACCTTGCGGATGTACAGCTTAACGCCATGCTTGGGATTCCTGTCCCAAAGGTCAAACGGCGCATGAGCGGGAACATATAGCAATAAGGTGTATTCATTAGTGCCTTCGACTTTACTATGTACATGCACTAAAGGGTCTTGATAATCATGGCCTACATGTTTGTAGAACTCATTATAATCCTCGTCGGAAATATCCTGGCGGGCTTTTGTCCATAAGGCCGAAGCGCTGTTGATGGTTTCTTCTTCAACTTGCGCGGCTGGTTTTTCTTTTTTCTCACCGTCTTCATTTTCTTCATCGTCCGTGGCTGGCATGACTTCCTTGTCCATCACAATCGGCAAGGAAATGTGGTCGGAAAATTTTTTGACGATGGAACGGATACGGTAGGCGTCCAAAAACTCGTTTTCCGATTCCTTAAGATGCAACACGATTTCAGTGCCGCGTTGCTCCTTGCTTACCGTTTCCAGCGTGTAATCGCCTTCCCCTGCCGATTCCCAACGTGCGCCTTCATCTTTACTGGCTCCGGCTTTACGGGTGGTCAGGGTGACTTTGTCGGCGACGATAAAAGCGGAATAAAAGCCGACACCGAACTGGCCGATCAATTCGCTGTCTTTGGCTTGCTCGCCCGTTAAGGCTTCAAAAAATTGTTTGGTGCCGGATTTGGCAATCGTACCGATATGTTCCTGCACTTCAGCACGGGTCATGCCGATACCGTTATCGGTGATGGTGATGGTACGTTTGTCTTTATCGTAGGCCAGACGTATCTTCAACTCGCTGTCGCCTTCGTACAGGCTTTCATTCGACAATGCCTCAAAACGCAGCTTATCTGCCGCATCTGAGGCATTGGAAATCAGCTCGCGCAGAAAAATTTCCTTGTTGCTATACAAGGAATGGATCATAAGATGCAAGAGGTGCTTAACTTCAGTTTCAAAACCCAAGGTTTGTTTTTTTGCTTTGGCAGACATTTTTCTATTCCTAATATAATTTTTAATACGACTGCGTTAGATTTAAGGGCTGATTTTATTATTTCAAGTGGTTACAGTATTTAACAATTTGATTTGGCTGTTGCCCCCAGAACGGAAAGCGCGGGAGAAATTTTGAAAATTATCGGTTAAAATCCAGCCTGGCAATAATTTCTGTAGATAAACAGGCCTGCTACCCAAAACTTTCAGCAGTATAACCTGGTCTTAGAGACGTACTCTATTTCCCAATAACCGGAGAAGACCGATGAAGTGCATTTATTATTTGACAGGAACACTCGAAAGTACCGGCCATATTATCGACGATCTGCACAAGGCAGGCATCGGCGATTGGTTTATTCATGTTTTAAGCAAGGATGAAGCGGGACTCAGCAAAAAGAAGCTACATTCAAGCAACTACTTGGAACAGTTGGACATCATGCGGTTCGGCATCATCGGAGCGCTTGTCGGTTTTATCGTCGGCTTGTTCGCGGCAAACTGGATGGCTACCGCACAACCTTTCGGGCCTGATGTTCCGAGCATTGTTTATTTTGCGATTGTTGGTGTACTGACCTTATTCGGCGCTTGGGAAGGCGGATTGACGGGCATTGCCAGCGAGAACAAAAAAATCGCTTTATTCCACGATGACATAGAAGCTGGCAAGTATTTGATATTGATTTATGCCAAGAAAGACAAGGAAGACATCGTTAAAAACGTTATGCTTACCAAGCATCCAGAGGCCGGACTGGTTGCCGAAGACGATTATTTCTATAACCCTTTAACGGGGCTTAAACGGATATGATTTTATGGGCTTGCCAAATTCGCCTAACTGCCAGTAAAAACTAGTGTTTAATATCGTTACTACGACGGGCATGGTGACGATATATCAGACGATAGGCACAAGATTATCCACAAATTGTTGTGTGCATTCCCCCCAGGTATAGTCCAGCGCGTAACGTCGGCAAGTTTGGGGGTTCAAAGACAGTGCCGTCATGGCAGCATATTTAAGATCATTGTTTAAAACACCCACTTCCGAATCCGTGATGACATCTTTAGGAGCCTGGACGGGATAGGCCGCCACCGGAATGCCACTGGCCAACGCTTCCAGCAATACAACCCCGAACGTATCGGTCAGGCTGGGGAATACAAAAACATCGGCGGCGGCCATATAACGTGCCAGGTTTTCGCCTTGCTGGTAACCGGCAAAACGGACGGCAGGGTATTTTTTTGCCAAGAGGTCTTTATGTGTGCCATCGCCGACAACATATTTAGTTCCAGGCAGGTCAAGCTTCAGGAACGCTTCGATATTTTTTTCGATGGCTACCCTGCCGGTAAACATGAATATCGGGCGAGGGTCTTTGATGAAATCTTTGTCACGCGGTCGAAACAACTCGGTGTCTACGCCACGCGACCATCGTGCCAAACGCTGATAACCCTTTTGGCGCATTTCGTCTTC
>JAYVGW010000088.1:0-3455 GCA_043771735.1 Methyloglobulus sp. | reverse complement strand
AAAGGCTGGGCGGTCGCGATAGCCCTTTTCATCGGGCTGACGTAGATATTTTCCCAAGACAAAGATCGATAGGCACCGGCGAAAGCTTGTGCCATTTGCTTTCCTTCCGGTGTCAATTCGGGATCTAGCGCCCCACAGTAAGCGCCTCGCTGGCTGTACTCTGTTTCGCCATGGCGGAGAAAATATATTTTCAAGCCCATATAAATATTCCCGTTTAGGTTTTACTCAATAAGGCCAATGCCACTGGTCGTCTTCCGGCCTGTCGATGCCATGCTCGTAAGCGTAGTTGCGGCACTCGATCTGCATGTCAAGTAATTTTTGCTTAATATGGGCGCCGGAGACCAGCAAGCCGGGAATACGGTTGATCGCATCAATCGCCAGGCTGAAGCGGTCGGTTTCGTTTTGGATCGCCAATTCCAGTGGCGTATTGATGCTGCCTTTTTCCTTGTAACCGCGTACGTGCAGGTTGTCGTGGTTATGTCGGCGATAAGCCAGCCGATGGATTAACCAGGGATAGCCGTGGAAGTTGAAGATGATCGGCTTATCCAGGGTGAACAGACTGTCGAAATCCCGGTCCGAAAGGCCATGCGGATGTTCGGTGCTGGGTACCAGTTTGTATAAATCCACGACGTTGATATACCTGATTTTAAGTTGCGGAAAGTGCTCGCGCAGCAACACGGTGGCTGCCAGGGCTTCCTTGGTGGGGATGTCGCCCGCACTTGCCATCACCAAGTCTGGTTCATGCCCATTGTCATTGCTTGCCCATTCCCAAATACTTATGCCTTTGGTGCAGTGTTTAATCGCCGCATCCATATCCAGATATTGCAGGTGCTTCTGTTTGTCGCACACGATGACGTTGATGTAATCCTTGCTTTTAAGGCAATGGTCGGCAACGGAAAGCAGGCAGTTCACGTCCGGCGGCAAGTAGATACGGGTCACCGACGGGCTTTTGTTGACAACGACATCCAGGAAGCCAGGATCTTGGTGGGTAAAGCCATTATGGTCTTGCCGCCAGACGGTCGAGGTAATCAACAGGTTGAGCGAAGAGATTGGCGCACGCCAAGGGATGTCTTTGGCCATGTCCAGCCATTTGGCGTGTTGGTTGAACATGGAATCAATCACGTGCACAAAGGCTTCGTAAGTGGAAAAGAAGCCGTGCCGGCCTGTTAATAGATAGCCCTCTAACCAACCTTCTAATGTGTGCTCGGACAGCATTTCCATCACGCGGCCATCCGGCGACAATTCGCCGCCGTCGGCATCTTCAGGCAAGTAGTCAGCCAACCAGGTCTTTTTACTGACTTTATAAATATCATCCAGCTTATTGGAGGCGTTTTCATCAGGCCCGAATACGCGGAAATTGCCCATGTTATCGCGCATGACATCACGCAGGAATTGGCCCAAGGGGCGCGTGTTCTCCGCCGTCACTTTACCTGGGCTTTCCAATGCCAAGGCATAATCCTGGAAATCCGGCATCCGAAGGGCTTTGCGCAAAAGGCCACCGTTTGCGTGTGGGTTGGCGCTCATGCGCCGCGACCCACTGGGTGCGAGCGCCTTAAACTCAGGGATTAACTTGCCCGTGGTGTCAAACAATTCTTCAGGTTTATAACTGCGGAGCCAGTCTTCCAATTGTTTCAAATGGGCAGGATTTTTCTTTACGCCCGAAAGCGGGACTTGGTGCGAACGCCAAAAGCCTTCCACTTTGTGGCCATCGACTTCTTTGGGCCCGGTCCAGCCTTTCGGGCTACGTAAGACGATCATCGGCCAGCGGGGCCGTGTTGGGATTCCGGTGCGACGGGCTTCTTCTTGAAAACGGCGAATTTCCAGCACACAGGTTTCAAGAACGCCAGCCATCCGTTGGTGCATCGTTTCGGGGTCGCTGCCTTCCACGAAGTAAGGGGTGTAGCCATAGCCCTGGAACAAGCGTTCCAGTTCTTCATGGGAAATGCGCGACAACAGCGTCGGGTTGTTGATCTTGTAACCGTTAAGGTGCAATATCGGCAACACCGCACCATCGCGGATGGGATTGAGGAATTTGTTGGAATGCCAGGACGTTGCCAAGGGCCCGGTCTCCGCCTCGCCGTCGCCCACTACCACTGTCACCAGCAAATCGGGATTGTCGAATGCTGCGCCGTAAGCATGGGAAATGCTGTAGCCCAGCTCGCCGCCCTCATGGATGGAGCCAGGCGTTTCGGGCGTACAGTGGCTACCGATGCCGCCGGGGAAAGAAAATTCCTTGAGGAATTGCAGTAAACCCTCTTCATCTTCGCCTTTGTTCGAGTAGATTTCTGAGTAAGTACCTTCAAGATAAACAGGGGCTAATACTCCTGGCGCACCATGGCCCGGGCCCGCCAGAAAAATGGCATTAAGGCCGTACTTGTTGATAAGCCGGTTCATGTGGATGTAGACAAAGCTTAGGCCGGGGCTTGATCCCCAATGCCCTAAGAGCCTATTCTTGATATGTTCCGGTTTGAGCGGTTCTTTCAGCAACGGGTTGTCCAACAGGTAAATCATACCGGCGGCCAGGTAAGTGCAGGCCCGCCAGTAGGCATCAATCCGGCGCAGTTCGTCTGCACTCAATGATGCCGGATCTGGGCTGGTGGTTATCGATAGGTCAGATGTCGTCATAAGGCATATCTCTTGAGGATTTCATGGGGTCACAAACTGTTCATTTTCACCGAAGGAGTGTCTAGTTATTCCTTACCAGTCTACTGGTTGTTACGCGTCAGTTGCAAACTTAATATCTAACTGTGCCGCATCGCCACACGCCATTAGCGCTAGCGGTAACGCTATCACCGCTAACGACAAATGTTTTGAGTGCATGGACATAGAAGTTGAATACAACACGATTAAACGCTTAGTGCTGACTAGCCGCCATTTTTCGACAACTCTCGGCGCAGACTCTACAGGCTTTAACGCATTCATCCATACCGCCGATTTTTTCACAACTCACCGCGCACGCTTCACAAACCTCAGCGCAGACTTCACAAACACGACGGTGAAAAGGCGAACTACTGAGTTGAAAATTGGCCGATGTTTGGCAGATCTCGGCACAGTTCATCATGAGGCGAAAGTGTTCTGCTTCAACATGCTTTCCACCCGCCTCAAGACAGTGGTTCATGGCGGTTTGCAAGCAGACTTGATGACAATGGTTACACGCTTCTATACAAGCTTGCATGGACTGTTCATTGTGGGTTGATTGATGCATGTGATTTTCCTAAAGTAATGTGAAAAAGCTGGTTAAAAGTGAGGGGCTAATCTCAGCCAAAAATTATAATAAAACTTTTTTTGCTCTATTTTGTCTTGCTGGATGAGTCGGAGTAAGCCTTGTTGTTAGTGGGCTTACTCTCAATCTTTACTCTTGATTAGCAAGATACCTAAGCTAGGTTCTAATGAAAGGTGTAAGCTTCATGCTAATCAATTAGTTGAGGTAGTCGTATTATGTCGATGAATCGCAT
>JAYVGW010000087.1:0-39124 GCA_043771735.1 Methyloglobulus sp. | reverse complement strand
AGCCCGATTGCCGATGCCAATATTGAGGTGGATATGATTATCCAAAATATTGCCGAGGATGCGACCACCGATTTCACCTTCACCGTTCACCGCAATGATTATCAACTCGCCAAAGCTGCACTGGAAAAAACCTGCGCTGAACTAGGTGCGAAAAAAGTGACGGGCGATGACAGCCTTGTTAAAGTTTCCATTGTCGGTGTCGGTATGCGCTCCCATGCCGGCATCGCCAACACCATGTTTAAGGCCTTGGCTGGGGAAGGCATCAACATCAAGATGATTTCGACATCAGAAATTAAAATTTCAGTAGTCGTGGATGAAAAGTATCTTGAGTTGGCAGTGAGAACCTTACACACGGCGTTTAAGCTCGACCAGGAAAATCCTTAAAATAGCCTTTCTTTCTTCTTCGTTAATGATTAACATGATGTAAATTGACGGTATAGCCGTAAGGTTGGTTCGATTGTTGACTTTCAAGTAAAGTATCTACGGTACTCGTGCATCATCAGGAATAAAACCTGTTGGTGGTTTTTTTGAGTTTAGCGTATTGCCTTGGCGGCTTTCTAACAGCAGTTTACGGATACGTTCTCCATGTTCCATGCGAACTTTTTCCCGTTCGACCCGAAGTTTTTCTTCCGCTGATTTGGCTATATTTTCTTGGTGAGCATGCCAGCTATCGGTTATAAGTTGTGATGCAAGTGTACCTATAAACACACCTAGTGCGATTTGTAGGGTAAGTTTCACAGAGCGTTCTCGATGTGGGTTTATTAAACATAGGGAAAAAGTGAAAGCCGCTGAATTAAATCAGCGGCTTAGTTGCCTAAGTACTTACTGTGTCGCTGGTAAGCCTGATGCGATACCTGCTACATCGTCGTTGCAGGCCGGATGCCCCCATCCGTTCGTGCTAACCCCGGGCATTTGCCCAGCTTGTGAAAGAATGTCGTATACGATGTTGTCAGGGCGGTCTGCATCGCCACTAACACCGTCAGGAACAAAATCCAAGTTAAGTCCATGCCTTGTACGCCAAGCGATATTGTGATCCGCACAAGAAGAATCGCCACTGACTCCGATAGCGCCAACTAGATCACCGGCTTCATTATAGAACGCAAGACCGCCGCCAAATACGTTAACCCCGCCAATCTTTTTTCCAACTAAAGGGTCATTATGCTGACCATAATTAGCCGATGGGCCTTTATAAGCCGCCCCAGTGTCAACAGGGTTGCTTTCTTGCAGGCCAAACAGGCTGCCGCCGGGCTGAACGGCTGTGTAAAGGTTGGCCGTGGAAAGGGCCAGGCCGGGAAGGCTGAACGCATTGGCCGTATTGGCTTTTTGGGCCGATATGACACGGCTGCCGGGCCACTGGTCGCCCCGGTCATCGCCGGTAAATGCCACGGCGCAAACAATGCCATCCCTATCGACAATGGTTCCCCACATATGTAAACCAAAACCGCCATTTGCTTGGGCTTGTGCCGCACTTAAGGCAGTTTTTAGATCTCCATGCGTAGGCAAGCCATTGCAAGAATGAGCCACAGCGAGGTTAGATGCAAGCGCTAAAGAACTTATAAGCGCCAAATTGGCAAGATTTTTTTTCATTATTATTTCCTCCAAATTTTGCGGCAGAAATGCCGCTGCCACTTCGACTTATCAAACGCCCACGGCGTTTCATAAAGACTAAAAGCATTCTACAAAGAAGTCAATACGTAATATTACCTATAAATTAGAGTAATTATTGACTGATTTATTACGCCCAAAGTGCGGATTCATATTAGAATGTCAAGCTATTACAATAACTTGTCTATTCGTATAAACAATCTGTCAAATCAAGGGTTTTAGGTATGTTTTGTTTATTGGCTTTACCACCGGAATCTTGGCAAACTTCTCGCCACTCATGGTAGGCCTGGAATGCTTTATTAAAATCAGCATTCAGGAAGCCTGACGCTAAATTTGCGGATAGATGATAAAGCCCGGAGTAGTGCTTTGCTTCGCCGGATGAGCAACAATTAATCTGGTCCGACAGCTGCCGCATTATCGCGAGCATTTGGTAGACTTGATGGCTTTCACCCTCACGTTCAAGAATATCCCTATCTTGCATCGCAAGTGCTTGTAAGGCGTTATAAGCAAGAGCAACCACCCCAGCCAGAATATCCGCGATTTCCCCGGACTTAATGGCCTTGAATGTTGCGCTACCTGCATCCATAAGCAAGGCTTGGGATAAAATAATATCCATGTCGGAAACGGAAATTTCCCTTCCTGTATTCGGTTGCAGAGTTTTTACCAATGCTAAATGGTGATGCATAACGCCTCCAGTCCATATTTTTTGTAACGGTAAGGCAAAATCGGCATGGTTTTTTTCTTATTCTCATCACATAAGACAAACAGAATCGCTTATTTATCCAAAGCATCAGCGTAAACTCCGTTTCATGCCCAGATTTTACGCTTCGTGCAAAATTCGCTATCGGATATAATACAAAGCCCATAGTTCCCCCCTATTTTACAAGGCAAGTTAATGAAAAAACTGCTATTCCAATTTGATACGGATACCTATCCTTCTGTTTTCGATACGGTGGTCGCCTATGATGGCGGCGCAGACCATGTGATTGGGCATGGGGGATTGACTCCCGAAAACGTAACCGCACTGGTTGAAGGCGCAATTTTTACCCGTGCGCCTAAAGACAAGAAGAATACCGCGATTTTTGTCGGCGGCAGTGACATGTTCGCTGGGCAGGCTCTCTTTAAAGCCGTACAAAAGCATTTTTTCCCTGGCTTTCAAGTCTCTGTCATGCTCGACAGTAATGGCTGTAATACCACGGCAGCCGCTGCCGTCGCTAAATTAGTTGCCAACCGCAATTTCGCCGGAAAAAAAGCGGTGGTATTGGCGGGTACTGGCCCTGTCGGTCAGCGGGCTGCGGCTATGTTAGCCAAAGAAGGCGCAGAAGTATCGGTTACTTCCCGGAATATGGCACATGCGATACAAGCCTGTGACGCTGTGAAAGTGCGCTTTGGTGTTGACCTAATTCCTGTTGAAGCTGTTGATAACAACGCCAGGGCCAAAGCGATTGCCGATGCCCATATCGTGCTGGCCACCGGAGCAGCGGGAATTGAGCTGCTTACGGAGGAGCAATGGCGGGACAACAGAAATATCGAATTGATAGCTGATGCCAATGCCACACCACCCATAGGAATAGGCGGCACGGACATGATGGACAAAGGCATAGACCGGCATGGCAAAATTGTCTGGGGCGCTATCGGTTTTGGTACGCTCAAACTGGCTTTGCACCGGGCGTGTATCGCAAAGTTGTTTGAAGACAACAAGCAGGTTTTTGATGCCGAGAACATTTTTGAATTGGCTAAGGAAATGGCTTAAGGGAACCTCTAATAATCCCCTCTCCCTCTGGGAGAGGGCTAGGGTGAGGGAAATAACTACTTGATTTTAAACCCTCATCCCAACCTTCTCGGCAATAGCTCCTGCATTGCCCTACTACCTACATCCATGTAGGCATCCCAAAGGGAAAAGGAGTTTTTTGAATTTTTAGAGGTTACCTTAATTATTATTTCAGTGAATGCCTTTCCACACCCATCAATCGAAACGCTGAGAAATAGCGCGTTCAACATTTTTCAAGCAGGTGTCGTCGCCGCCGATCCTTATCAAGCCGTTAAGCGTTGCCTGGTCGCCGAAGGTGATAAGTTACAAATCCTGCTAAATGACCGTGGCGGCAAACGCTCAGGGAGTTGGGCTAAAATCCACCTGATTGCCTTCGGTAAGGCGGCTTGCCCCATGATTAAAGCGGCCTTGGAGATTATTCCTGCCCATTATTTATCAGGCACTGCGATTGCCGTCACCAATTACGAAAACGTAAAACCTGTCCGTGGCGTTGAAGTAATCGGTGCCTCCCATCCTTTGCCCGATGAAGCCGGATTCAATGCTGCCAAACGATGTGCCGAAATGGCAAAAAATGCCAAAGCGGGTGAACTGGTCTTGGTGTTGGTCAGCGGCGGCGGCTCTGCCTTGATCCCTTATCCGGTCGATTCAGTGACGTTGCAGGAAAAAATCCGCACGACAGACTTATTGCTGGCTTCCGGCGCGACCATTAACCAAATCAATTGCGTACGTAAGCATCTATCCCAGTTGAAAGGTGGTGGCCTGGCGAGGATGGTCGCCCCTGCCGATTGTCATGCCCTGATCCTATCTGACGTTATCGGCGATGATCTGTCGGCTATCGCCAGTGGCCCGACTGTCCCAGATCACACCACGTTTAGTGATGCTATTAATGTGCTGAAAACCAAGGCCATCTGGCACAAAGCCCCAGCCAGCGTCCGCCAGTATTTGGACCGTGGGCAGCAAGGCAAAGCCAGGGAAACGCCAAAGGCAAAAGACAATTTTTTTGCCAACTCCAGCCATACCTTAATCGGCAGCAACCGCATTAGCGTCACCGCCATCTTACAAGCTGCACGAGAACAAGGTTTTGACGCTTTCCTTTACAGTGATAACCTGTGTGGAGAGGCAAGCGCTGAAGCTGAAAAACTGGTGCTTTTCGCGATAGGACAGGTTAGCAAAGCGGATAGCCGACCGCTTGCCTTATTAGCAGGTGGCGAAACCACAGTAACGCTCAAAGGCAAAGGCCGTGGTGGCCGCAATCAAGAAATGGCGCTCGCGTTTGCCATTAGCTCAGAAAAACACGGCTTATGTGGCGATTGGGTGTTTTTAAGCGGTGGCACCGATGGGCGAGACGGCCCAACAGATGCAGCCGGAGGCATGGTAGATTCGGGTACAATACAACGATTGCGTGGCGCAGGGTTGAATCCAAACGAGTTGCTGGCCAACAATGATTCATACACTGCACTAAAAAGTTCGCACGATTTACTGATGATCGGCGCAACAGGCACGAATGTGGCTGATTTGCAGGTGTTGCTTATTCAGCCGTAAACTTTTGTAAAAAAAGCCCTCTCCAAAGGGAGAGGGCTGGGTGAGGGTGAATTAAAACAAGGGAAAATGCTTATTTTATCCCCTCATCCTAGCCTTCTCCCAGAGGGAGAAGGAACGCATTTTGAATGCCAATAGTGTTTGGCTCAGCCCCAGACAACACAACAATTATTTTAGGAGAAACAAATGTTTAACAAAATCATGACCATCGCCGGATTCGATGACGAACTGTTCCATGCGATTGAAGAAGAAAAGCAGCGCCAGGAAGACCATATTGAGTTGATTGCGTCGGAAAATTACGCCAGCCCACGGGTGCTGGAAGCGCAAGGCACATTGCTGACCAACAAATACGCGGAAGGTTATCCCGGCAAGCGTTATTACGGCGGCTGCGAATATGTCGATAAGGCCGAGCAATTGGCTATCGACCGCGCCAAAGCCCTGTTCGGTGCAGATTATGCCAACGTGCAGCCGCACTCCGGTTCGGGCGCGAATATGGCGGTCTTTATGGCCTTGATCCAGCCGGGCGATACGATTTTAGGCTTAAGCCTGGCCAATGGCGGCCATTTAACCCACGGTGCAAAGCCCAACTTTTCCGGCAAAATTTATAACGCAGTTCAGTATGGCCTAAACCTGGATACCGGCGAAATTGATTACGACCAAGTCGAAGCCTTGGCCTTAGAACATAAGCCTAAAGTGCTGGTAGCCGGATTTTCCGCTTACTCACGCGTATGGGATTGGCAACGCTTCCGCGAAATTGCCGATAAGGTCGGCGCTTACCTTTTTGTCGATATGGCGCATGTAGCGGGTTTGATCGCGGCTGGCGTGTACCCAAACCCTGTGCCGATTGCCGATGTCGTCACCACGACCACGCACAAATCCTTACGTGGCCCGCGTGGTGGCTTGATCTTATGCAAAAGCAATCCTGAGTTGGAAAAGAAGTTTGATTCTAATATTTTCCCAGGCATCCAGGGTGGGCCGTTGATGCACGTTATTGCCGCCAAAGCCGTTGCGTTCAAGGAAGCCATGCAACCGGAATTCAAAACTTACCAGCAACAAGTCATCAAAAATGCCCGGGCAATGGCGAAAGTGTTTATGGATCGCGGCTTTGATGTCGTCTCCGGCGGTACGGACAACCATCTCATGCTGGTCTCGCTAATCCCCAAAGGCATCACTGGCAAAGCCGCCGATGCCGCCTTGAGCAAAGCGCATATCACCGTCAACAAAAACGCCGTCCCCAACGACCCAGAGTCGCCATTCGTCACCAGCGGCATCCGCGTAGGCACACCCGCAGCCACCACGCGCGGCTTCAAAGAACCTGAAGTAATCGATGTCGCCAACTGGATGTGCGACGTGATGGAAAATATGGACAATGAGAAAGTGATTGCTGCGGTAAGGGAGAAAGTGACAGTGCTTTGTAAGCAGTTTCCGGTTTATGGGTAAATTAAAGACAGTCCTTTGATTTTATTAAGACAGCTAATTTCAATTATTACTTATCAATGTATTTGAATTTGCACTAAACTTTATTGTCTTTGTCTAAAATACAAATTTATTAACACATTTATTAATAAGAAATTTATTTTATTTTCATGAAGTTACCCGAATTTGAGCGTGTGATTTACAAAAACAATCCGCTTACAGAAGTTGTCTGTCAATTGCGATTTCCACCGATACTCAAGATTTCGCACGAAGAACCAGCTGATTTCCAGGATAAAATAAGAGCAAATTACCCGCTTTTTGAAACGACTAAATCACAAATTCCGCCTGAGATAGCCACGATTGTCAGTCAATTTGGTTTACCCTTACAAAGCGATATTGCCTATACTTTTAAATCTGAAGATCAAAAGTGGAAATTATCGATTACTAAAGATTTTATTGCCCTAACCACTTCTTCATACGAAAGATATGAGCAATTTAAAGATCGATTCGAGACAATATTAGAAATTTTTGAGCAGCTATACAAACCATCTTATTATTCGAGAGTTGGACTTAGGTATCAAAATTTAATAGTCCGTTCAAAACTTGGCATTGAGGAGATTAGTTGGCCTAAATTAATCTCAAGCCGTTTTGCTTCTGAATTACATGATCCAGAAATCGCAACTTCAATTCAGACAATAGTGAAGAACCTTTCTTTGAATATTGATGATGCAAAAATTAGTTTAAATCATGGGCTTGTTAGCATTAAAGAAACTCAAAATCATAGCGAAGAAATTGCCTATTTATTTGATTCAGATTTTTATAGCGACCAAAAGATAGAGGGAAATGAAAATGCTTGGAAAACACTTAATCAGTTCAACCAGTCTATCGGAAAGCTATTCAGATGGAGTATCACAGATGTCCTCCATAATGCCATGCAACCCCAGCCAGTTGACTCAATACCAACTTAATCAAACCTCAGCGGACATTGTCGGCAATAATGTCATTGTTGACAGAGTAAGCGGCAAGCCTTTTATAATTCAAAATCCGTTTTTTGACTTAATGTTATTAGGCTCGACTTTATCATTTGTAACTGATTCTCAACGTATTTCCAATGATAAGTTGGTGCTTATACTTAAATGCTTACTTATTATTCAAACGCTTCCAGAAGTTGCCTTAGAAGAAACAGCCCATGAATTGGAAGGAATTTATGATTTCTATAAAGACCGCCAAACTCAGATTAACTTACCAGAAATTCCTAGCAGCAAAATCAAAGGCAAGTTGCTACCTAAACAAGTTCGTCCAGCTTTCATTTTGGAACCTTAGTCCTTACTAAAGCATCATCAGCATGGACGTAAGCGCTAAATATCAAGCATCTAACAAAACCACCGCACTCAGACAGGGTGAAATATTGACGGATGTTATTCAATATAAACCTGTTGCAGATGATCTAAAAAAAGACAATCAAGAGCTTTCCTTTGAACCGATTGTTCATCCGTTTGCGATTATTGTCACTCAGGACTGTGATCTTGATTGGGACTTTAAGGATAGAAAAGCTGAAAAGAGCAAATCTGCAAAATTTTTAAATTCGATACTTTTATGTGAAATTGCTACTGCAAGAGAAATCAGAGATAACGGGGAAAATATGAACTCCGGAGCATGGAAGTTAGTAGTATCTCATCGTGATGACAGATTTTATTTCTTTGAAACAACCCCTTCCGCATGTGATTCTGAACAAGTTGGTTTACCAGAACTAACAGCGGATTTTAAAAGAATTTTTGGTATTGATGCGGAGATTTTATATCGTCAAATAGAGGTTGGAATGGTGAAGAGACGTTCAATATTAGTTAGCCCTTACCTCGAACATTTTTCCAGACGTTATCATAGCTTTCATGAAAGAGTAGCATTACCTTCCCAATACGAAAGTGAACGTGAAAGTTAAACTAGCTCGTAGCGCAATAACTGAAAGGCATTGCGCCGGATTTTTATTTTTTCAAAGAGGAAAATATGCAAATTCAACGCATTATACAAACTATAGAAACTCCAAATCTGCTTATTCAAGTGCCTGCTTCATTTGTCCATCGGCAGGTTGAAATTCTGGTTATAACATTGGATGAAGCAGAAACGAAGGTCAATCAAAAACGTCGTGTCCCGCCGCCCCAATTTGCCAAACGTGTTGAAGATATGGGTGATGTGATGACATCCATCCCTATTGAAGACTGGGGACACTAAATGTTAGTGCTTGATACCCACATTTGGCATTGGTGGGTCAATCAAATTCTCGGTAAGCTTTCCTCTGAAGTCATTGGTTTAATAGAAGAAACCGATGAAGTGGCAATATCGGCCATATCTTGTTTTGAAATGGCTTGGTTGGTACGTCACGGACGAATAAAGATGGAAATGCCTTTTGAGGATTGGTTTAATGAGGTTGAAACCAGTACCGATATTCAAATTTTGTCCGTAAACGCGAAGATTAGCATTAAAGCCGTTAATTTACCGGAGCATCACAAAGACCCGCAAGACCGGATCATTATCGCAACGGCTTTGCACTATGATGCAGACTTGCTCAGTTTCGATTCTGCATTTTCAGCTTATAACGAATTGGACGGGCGTTTAATTTGCGCTTAGCTCGTTGAGCTGAATGCAAACAAGCCAAAAATAAAACCTAAATTTTCTGATAAGGTACCAACACATTCTTCACCATCGGATAATGCTTGCCATTCAAGGCCACCAATTGCAATCGATTTTTTAGCGCAGTTGCGGCAATCAGCGCATCATTTATACCCACACCGTGGCTTTTGCCGTAATCGCGCCTGAGCAAGCCGCCTTCGGCTGCTAGTTCGGCATCCAGCGCAATCGTTTCCAAGGTATCTAAGAACTCGGTGAATGTAGCGCGTTCTTTATCGTTACTAATGTCCTCGCCAATATCTGACGTTTCTGCTATATTCTTACTTTATTAGTATCGATAAACAAGGAGTATGAAATGTCTGCTACCGCAACGCTTTCAAGCAAATATCAAATTTCAATCCCTAAATCCGTTCGGGAAGAACAGCATTGGCAAGCTGGGCAGCAATTTGTGTTTATCCCTAAAGGTAAGGGGATGTTGGTGATGCCTGTGCCCAGTCTGGACGAGTTAAAGGGCATTGCATTAGGCGCAGATGTGGGCGACTACAGGGATCGTAACGACCGTTATTGATACCCTCTGGCACAAGTGCGCGTTGTAGACACCTCAATTTGGATTGAGTGGCTGATTGATAGCCCGCTGAACCAAGCATTTAACGGTCAATTTCCTGGGCAGGCCCAGTGCATTGTGCCGACTATAGTCCAACTGGAACTCGCTAAGTGGTTAACTCGGGAAGTTGGGGAAATAGAAGCGGATCGGGTGATTGCTTATACACAATTATGCGTTGTGGCGGAACTTGACACCAAGATTGCCTTACAAGCGGCAGATTTGCACCGTCAATACAAGCTCGCCACAGCAGATGCCATTGTGTATGCAACTGCTTTATCCTATAGTGCGGACTTACTTACCTGCGATGCCCATTTTGAAGGCTTGCCAAATGTGTTATTTATACGAAAAACATAAACTAGCACTGGGTAATATTTAACAAAGAATTTTCTGATAATTGAGTATACTCGGAAGCCTAACTTAGCAATCTTAGCAAGCACCATGTCTGATATAGAAATCGCCCAAAAGGCAAAAATGCAGCCGATTATCGGCCTTGTCAAAGAAAAACTTGGCATTGACGCCGAACACTTAGATCCTTTCGGCCATTACAAGGCCAAGCTGTCGTTGGAATATGTCAATAGTTTGAAGGACAACAAGGACGGCAAACTGATTCTGGTGACCGCCATTAGCCCGACTCCGGCAGGGGAAGGCAAGACCACGACCACGGTAGGACTTGGCGATGCCCTGAACCGAATCGGCAAAAAAGCCATCATGTGTTTGCGGGAGCCTTCCTTAGGCCCGTGTTTTGGCGTGAAAGGCGGTGCGGCAGGCGGTGGTTACGCGCAGGTCGTGCCGATGGAAGACATCAACCTCCATTTTACCGGCGATTTTCATGCGATTGGCGTGGCACATAATTTATTGTCTGCACTGATCGACAACCACATCACGCAAGGCAATGTGCTCGGTATCGACCCGCGCCGTATCCAATGGAAACGGGTGGTGGACATGAACGACCGCGCCTTACGGAAAATCATCGTCGGCTTGGGCGGTACCGGCAACGGCTATTCGCGCGAAGATGGCTATGATATTGTCGTCGCTTCCGAAGTGATGGCAATCCTTTGCCTGGCAACCAGCCGTGCCGATTTGAAAGAACGCCTGGGGCGTATCGTCATCGGCTATAAGGCCGACGGGCAGACTCCCATTTACGCCCATGATCTAAAGGCTCACGGTGCGATGGCGGCTTTATTAAAAGATGCGATCAAGCCGAATCTGGTGCAAACGCTGGAAAATAATATCGCGATTATTCATGGCGGCCCCTTTGCCAATATCGCCCACGGTTGCAACACCGTGACCGCGACCAAAACCGCCTTAAAGCTTGCCGATTACGTGGTAACCGAAGCTGGTTTTGGCGCGGATTTAGGGGCTGAAAAATTCATCGACATCAAATGCCGTATGGCGGGTTTAAAACCGTCCGCGGTTGTGTTAGTTGCGACAGTACGGGCGTTAAAGTTCCACGGCGGTGTCAACAAGGAAGATTTAAACCAAGAAAATCTTGCCGCCCTAGAAAAAGGCTTTGAAAACCTGGAACGCCATTACCACAACATCACCCAACATTATGGTTTGCCTTGCGTCGTTTCGGTCAATCATTTTACTTTCGATACCGAGGCTGAAATCAATTTATTGAAAGCCAAATGCAAGACTATAGGCGCAACTTGCGTGGTCGCCAAACACTGGGCCGAAGGTGGTGCAGGTGCCGAAAACCTAGCCAGCGAAATCATTAACATCACCGAACACCGTGAGCCTGGCTGCACTTACGTCTATGATGAAAACCTGAGTTTGTGGGAAAAAATGGAAGCTATTGCGACCAAGCTATATGGCGCATCTGGCATTACCGCCAGCACCAAGATTAAAGCCCAGCTTAAAACTTGGGATGAAAGCTATGGCAAATTCCCCGTGTGCATTGCCAAAACGCAAATGTCTTTTTCCACTAATCCTAGCCTGAAAGGCGCACCGTCAGGCCATATCGTCGAAATCAACGAAGTCAGGCTGGCAAATGGTGCGGGCTTTATTGTTGCCGTCGCTGGCGACATGATGACCATGCCCGGCTTACCAAAAGAACCGGCAGCCGAGCGGATTGATATTGATGATGACGGGAAGATTACGGGGTTGTTTTAGCGCCCGGCAAATGGCTTGGAAAGTCAGTATTGAATTAAATAATGACGTAACTTAAAAGTGACAACACCTTCTATGACTATCCCATTGTCGGCCGACATCAGCGCATATCTTGAAGAAGACATCGGGACTGGCGATCTTACCGCAGCCATTATTCCTGAAACCGCCAAAGCTGAGGCGGCAGTGATAACGCGGGAAGCGATGGTGGCCTGTGGCCAAGCTTGGTTTGATGCCGTCTTTAAGCAGCTCGATGCTACCGTAGCTATCAATTGGCTAGTGGCCGAAGGCGAAGCATCCAACGCAGGCGCAACCTTATGTAAGCTTAACGGCCCTGCAAGAGCCTTGTTGACGGGGGAACGCACGGCGTTGAACCTGTTACAAACCTTGTCCGCCACGGCAACCGTGGCACGGCAATACGCCGATGCCGTCGCCGGGACAGCTTGCAAGGTGCTGGATACCCGCAAGACCATCCCAGGCTTAAGGAACGCGCAAAAATATGCCGTCGCTTGCGGCGGTTGCTATAACCACCGGATCGGCTTGTATGACGGCGTGTTAATCAAGGAAAACCACATTATTGCGGCGGGTTCCATCGCCAAAGCTGTGAAAATAGCACGACAGCAATCATCCGTTCCGGTGGAAGTGGAGGTTGAATCGTTACAGGAATTCCAGGAAGCGGTTGCCGCAAGACCTGACCGGATTATGCTGGATAACTTTTCTTTAGATGACATGCGGACGGCAGTTGCCATAAAAGCAAATGGAATTGAGCTGGAGGCATCGGGTAATATCACCCTGGAAAATATCCGCACCATCGCCGAAACCGGCGTGGATTATATTTCCATAGGCGCATTGACCAAACATGTAAAGGCGATTGACCTAAGTATGCGAATTAATTTGGTGACCTCCATATGATAGAAAACGCCAGCATTTTGTTTAACCGGATCACCCACGGGGTTTACGTGATTGCAGTTGCCAATGGCAAGGAACAGAACGCATTCACCGCTGCCTGGGTGATGCAAGTTTCTTTTGAGCCGCCCATGCTCGCCTTCAGCATCAATCCTGGGCATTATTCCTACCAATTGCTAAAGGCCAGCGGCATTTGTACCGTCAATGTCTTAGGGCAAGACCAGCTCGCTATCGCAGCGCACTTTGGGCATTCGGGCGTTAGGGAAAAAATGACGACGCACCGATGGCAAACGGGGAAAACAGCAGCGCCGGTATTATCCGACAGTTTGGCTTATTTTGATTGCAAACTCAGCCACATGACCGATGCAGGCGACCACAAAATTGCAGTGTGCGAGGTAATTGACGCGGTAGAGCTAAACTCAGGCTGGCCTTTGTTGTACAGCCAAACGGGCAATATGGACGGCAGCAGTGAACTTTACAAAAGTTAAAACAGCCGACTCAACCCATCCCATCAAACAATTGATAGTCAATCAAATCGCATAAGCAATGTGTAATCAAGACGTGAACTTCGTGGGTGCGGATGGCCGAACTGGACGGAACGCGTATCTCAAGGTCACGTTCACTCAATAAAGCAGAAATGGCTTCGCCTTTTTCGCCTATCAAGGCAATGATTGTGATGTCCTTGCCATGGGCAATCTCGATTGCTTTCGCAATATTGGCAGAATGATTGCCGTCCGTGTAAGTCACCAGAACGTCGCCACTTTGTCCCAGTGATCGGATAGGTTTCGAGAAAATTTCTTCATAGCGATAGTCATTTGCTATTCCAGTCAGGGTTGTCGCATCCGAAGCCAGTGCAATAGCCGGCAATGACGGGCGGTCACGTTCAAACTGGTTTAACAGGGCGGACGATAACAGTTGGGCGCAGGTGGCGGAACGGCCATTGCCGCAGGTTAAAATCTTCCGGTCATTCAACAACGCAGACACCATACGTTGTGAGGCCAATTCAATCAGCTCGCACAACTCACCTAAGGCATCATGCTTGGCCTGTATGCTGTCCGTGAATTGGTTGATGATTCGGTTTTGTAGGCTCATGTCAGTATTATGCTTAAAAAGCGTCCTTAATCCAGTTTATATCGCCATTGCCGGAGATGGCAACGACATCAAAACGTAACGGACTGTCAACGCGCAGTGTCGATAGGTAATGCTGCGTGGCGGCTATGATACGGGCTTGTTTGCTGTGCGTAACGCTCTCAAGCGCACTGCCGTAAACATCTGATTTCCGGTAGCGGACTTCAACAATCACCAGGGCTTGCTGATCACGCATCACTAAGTCCAGCTCGCCTTGTTTGCAACGATAGTTCCGGCAGACCAGTGTTAATCCTTTGCCGACCAGAAAGCCATGCGCTTGGTCTTCTGCACTTTTGCCGCGCAGTAAGTGTGCCGCCTTGGCTTTTAGCGAATTTATCAAGCGGCTACTTTATGGATAAACAGCCGGGGTTACGCTGCTTGCTGGTTTTCCTGCGCCGCTATTATCGCCCGCAGTCGGGCTATGGCTAAAGCCAATAAGCTCAGGCTGGCCCATGGCAAATTTAGCGCATACGAGTGTGCGTTTGATGCGGTTACCACTGGTCAGCGAGAGATTGCCCGTCGCGCCTGGGTAAGCTGTGGCGCTTAGGGTCGATAATCTCCCGCCAAGATGATAAGCATCAATGCCCATTGCCACTAAACGTATGTACGAGCTGGGGAACTGGTTCAAAACATCCCTAAGCGACATCATGCTGAGTTCGCCGCTGTATGCGCCATTAAACAGCCAGGGCGTATCACAAAAAGTTATCCCATTCAGTGGATTATCGCCAATTGAATCAGGCAACCCGGAGTAAATGGTCGGCAACGCGTAAACTGGGAGACCACCAGCGCCAGCTTGAACTAACTGTGAGTTAATTAGCCGCCCTTCCCTACCGTAAGCGCTCAAAAACAAAGCTTGGACATCTGGGCTTTTGTTGGCGACATATTTGGCATCAGGAAAAGCGCTTTGGACTTTTTTGTATCGGTTTTCGCCTTCGTTAAGTCCCAGCAGGTCTTTGATGGCCGATGAAAAATCAGCCTTTGCGGGGTCGTAAGTCTGTTTTTTTAAGATAATGCCGTTGAGCGCTTGCCAGCTCTCAATAAAATAGGAAGCCATGCGCTTGCCTTGCTCATTATTTGGGACGAGCAACACGGCTTTTTTATGACCATCCAGGCTAGCTTTCTGGGTAATCTCGGCCACATCATCTATCGGGCTGAGGGCAAACTGATATAGCTTTTGATTGTTAATGGCTGGGACATGATTCAAAGCCAACACCGGAACCGTCAGCAAGGTTGAGCTGGCGAGATTTTGGATGCTTTCTTTATTCAACGGCCCGATTACCAGCTGTGCGCCCTCTTTGACTGCTTGTTGGTATAAGTCGGCAGGTTTCCCTTTCTCGGTATCGTAGAAATGCAGAACCGGTTTACCGCCGCTTACGTCATGGCGGCTGTGTGCCGCTAAAAATCCGGCTTTAATTGCCTTGGCCGCATCTAGGTAAGGACCGGATTCTGGCAATAAAATGGCTATCGACTTAGGAGGCTCGCCGTTATCCTCCGGCATGTTTTCAACTGTTGCAAGGTAAATATTGGCGGGATGGTCTGGGTTAGCCATCCGCCAACTTGATAGTGAAGCATTAAAACTGGCGGGATTCCGGTTTCTTGAAGCCAGGACCTTTGCTATGGACATCCACTCAACTAGGCCGGGCGCATTTTGTGCCCTGTTTTCAGGCAATAAGCCCAGTGTTTCGAGAATAACGCCCTGGTTTTTTTTTCGTTCACCAGATTTGGGCAAATAAGGATCCAGGGCAATCCTAGCCTTGGCGCTTTCCAGCAAATTGCCCGTCAACGAATAAGCAAAAGCTTGGGATTGATAGTATTTGATTTTATCTGCTGCGCTTAATTGTTCGGTTTCTGTCGCTGCAAGCTTGCTTACCGCCTGTTCTGCCTCGCCAAAACTAAGCAGGACTTGGGCATATAAAAGGTTAAATTGTGCGAATTGCGAGGGCGTTAATTCCTTTGGATTGATTGAATCAGCTTCTTGCTTGGCGGCATTGCCTTTACCGGCCTGGATTAAAGTGCCGACATTTTGTAAACGGGTATTATTTTGCTCGACCGCCCAAGCTGATGCTGGTTCTTGGTACAATCCACGGTCATCAGGCAGTTTTGCACAGCCTGACAACAGCAACACAAAGAAAAACAGTACACAAAAATAATATCGGCTCATAGGGTTTACCTTTTATGAAACGGAAATAATTTAAACCAGAGGTTGAATGTCAAATCAATACGGCAAATTATACGTGGTTGCAACCCCAATAGGTAATTTAGCGGACATCAGCCTCAGGGCGATAGAGACCTTGAAACAAGTCGATATGATTGCCGCTGAAGATACCCGCCATGTCAAACTATTGTTAAACCATTATGGTATTAGCAACAAAATCATTTCGTTTCATCAACATAATGAAGACAAAGCGGCTGAAAACCTGCTTGAAAAACTACGTGATGGGCTATCCATAGCCCTGGTTTCTGATGCTGGGACACCGCTGTTGAGCGACCCCGGTATGCCCTTGGTGCGTAAGATTAAAGACGCGGGTTTGACGGTCGTGCCTATCCCCGGAGCCTGTGCCTTGATTGCCGCTTTATCGGCAGCAGGCTTGCCCGTCACGCAATTTACTTTTGAAGGCTTTTTACCGCGCACGTCCTCAGCCCGTAAAGCCTTTTTCACCGAAAGACTGGCTACGCCGACAACCTGGGTATTCTACGAATCTTGCCACCGAATTTTGGCGGCATTGCAGGACATGGCAGCCATTTTGCAACCCGACCGCCAAATTGTTATCGCCAGGGAGCTGACCAAATTGCACGAAACCATCGTCAAAACCACCTTGGCCAATGCGCTTGAATTGGTCACGCAAGACGACAATATGCGTAGGGGCGAATTTGTGGTGATCGTAGACGGTGCTGCGAAAATCAGCAAAGAAGATAATGTGCTTAGTCAAGATCAGTTGAAAGTACTCGCTATACTGATGCGCGAATGTTCCACCAAAACCGCCGTTGAAATGGCGGTAGAAATAACTGGGGCCAGGAAAAAACTGCTTTATCAGGCAGCATTGGGTTTGGAGAAAGCAGAAAGAGCTTAACTAGCTGTACACGGTGCGATCCCCTCAGCCAGGTTGATTTTTTAAGTTTCTATGACAGCGCACTGCCAACAAAGTTATTTATAGTCAAATAGTTACAGCAATTTTGGCTGCAATCATTCTTTGAACCTCCCTCAATGGGGAGGGCAATATTTTTCGTGAAGTCTTATTAGCCACAAAAAAAGCGGGGAAATTCACTTGACATACAAATGATAATCATTATCATTTGTATCAAATAGAACTCGACCCGGTATTCCTATGGACAATAACTTGGTACACATAGCTATTTCATCCAATGCGTTAGCATCATTAATTGAAAGCGGGACTGTTCATGCAGCGGATTTTAAGTGCCTGAATGCCGATTCGAAAAAAACGGTCTGGAAATTATGCCTATCCTCTGTGAAATTAACAAAAAAGAATCAATCCCGCTGTCAGGAGAACGGCCCTAAATCACGCTAAGGTGCGACATGTCCAACTGCTAAATTCGGCTCAAGCCAATGCGAATGTCAAGCTTGTAAGTAAAGAGCGTGTTCACTAACAGGATGTTGAAAAAGCCCCCATATGCACCGCATTAGCAGAGGTGTTTTTCAATGCCCTACTATAATGCGCCTGGATACGCTCAGGAAAGTCCTGCAATCCGCCAGGATTGAATCGCTTGCCACAAAATGGTTGCTGACCGATAAACAACCTGAACCGCCCTAAATTGCGGACGGATTTTCGGTCAGCCAAAAAGCATTTGAAAATTGAAATTTTAAGCAAATACAAAGAAGAAATTATATGACCATTAAATACCGTAAATTGTTTGCGTTAGTTGTTCTTGCGTTACTTGGCAATCAAGCTGTTTTCGGGCAAGAAGGCACGGCACAACAAAGCCAGTCAGGCCAAAATAGTTATGTGCGCCGTGATTTGATAGTCAACAATCCGAAATATGCGACGGTTGATACCCAAATTATTGATCCGCTGTTGGTTAATCCGTGGGGTTCGGCTATTCGTCCGGCGGGCGCAGGCGGGCATTACTGGTTGGCAAATGCCGGCAGCTCACGCGTAACTACTTATGTCGGCGATGTTTACGATGCCAAAGGCACGTTTATACCCATCTTTCAGGATAAATTAAAATCTGTCAGTACAGAAGGTTCGCCAATTGGGCAGGTTTTTAACGGCTCAAGCACCGAGTTTGCAGTCACTGATGCCGTTTGTTCAGACGACAGCATAGCGGCTTGTGATGCATCCCAACCGTCTTATATTGGCGAGATTACTGCGCCGGCAAAATTTATCGTCAATACGGAAGAAGGCAAAATCGCCGCCTGGACTGAGGGTAAAATAAATGATCAGTTTGGCCGGATGCGCCGTTTTAAGACGGTGCTTGACCGCTCCCAAAACAACACACTTTACCGCGGCCTCGCCATTACCGACTTCACCTCAAATAACCGTCTTTACGCCGTAAATTTTCGCAAAGACAAAATTGAAATGTATGACGGAGCATGGAACCGCATTCGTCGTGTGGCAAAATATGGCCGTTTGTCTTCCACTCCGGCATTCGTCAAGCCGGATAATATCCCCTCAAATTATGTCGTATTCAACGTGATGTATGCTCAGGGCTACGTGTTTGCGACCTACGCCGAACTCGTCAAACCTGGTGATAAAGATTATGACCCAGCCGACCCTTTTGCCGAAAGGGCCTGTAAAGGCTGCGGTTATGTCGCCGTTTTCACCAAGGATGGGATTTCGCTCGGTACTTTAGAAAGCCGCAAACGCTTAAATGCACCGTGGGGAATGGCAATGGCCCCAGACAACTTCGGTAAGTTCAGTAACACGCTGTTAGTCGGTAATTTTGGTGACGGCACCATCGTCGGCTTCAATTTACGGACGGGCAAACAAATCGACTATTTACGTAATGAAGCAGGCGCAAAAATTGAGATCGAGGGGCTTTGGGCAATATTCTTCGGCAACGGTGTAGCCCTCGGGCGCTCTGATTTTCTGTATTGGACTGCCGGTTTTAATGATGAGCAAGACGGGGGTTTTGGTAGCCTGAACGTTGTCGGCGTAAGTAAATAAGCAGTTTAGCCCTGCGATTTACATCTACTAAACGTGGCTGCGTGTTATCGTTAAAAAAACCGCCTAATATTATTTGAAATAAGTCACTACAGGGAATCTCTAACAATCTCTTTTCCCACTGGTGGGGGAGCTAGGATTATGGCTGTAACTGATAGATTTTTAAAGCCATTATCCCAACCTTCTCCCGAAGGGAGAAGGAGATTTTTGAATTACTAGAAATTTCCTATAAACTTTCCAAAAAGACCAGCCAGAATGATACCGAAAAGACCATCGATAATTATTCATAACAGTCATTCGATTTTTCAATCCCTTTAAAACGTGAGCTGGCTTAGTCAACCCAATGGGTGTAAAAAAGTTGAATGGGGGAAAATAGCGGTATAGTCACTCTCTGGTTTTTGCTATGAAACGATTCGTTCAAAGCGTTGATCAAAGCCAAGGCATACTGTCATGGTTGGGGTGGCATTCCTGGTGGACTACTCATACCAGGCCCACCTGGCTCGCCAGGGGGCATGCCTAGTCCACTGGGTCTGGGTCGGCCTGGCATCCCTGGCATCCCTGGCATTCTCATCGTGACGCTTGATGTGCCGCTGAAGCAGCGGATCGACGAGGTTGAATCCTTGGTATCAAGCAGCACGTAATGGTAAATACCATTGGGGAATTCTGGGGTGGGACTGGTGATCCCGTTGCAGGCATCGAGCTGCGTGGCCATTATTTTGCCGCCGTCCATGGCGCGGTCGCCATAAATCGGGAAACCGTCGAAAGCCATGCCGATCAAGTGGGAAGGCCCGCCCTCCTTGTCCACGACCTGGGTTATGCAGGTGGGCAGCGCGTGATAGTGGTAATCACCCATCATTGGTTGCGGATGGCCGTTGCAACTGTCCAGAAAGTACACGTCTTCGCCCTTGCTGTTTTTCACACTGAAGTTGTCCATCGTGGCGACCCCACCATTGCCCTCGTAAGGATTGAACAGCACGGTCCCGGAAATCATCGCCCCGATAGGCCCCATGCTAGTTGAGGCGCTCTTGGTGGGATTCAAAGGGATGGTGAAGTTGTATGTGCGGCGGTTGGATCAGCTCCAGCGTAGGCGCTGCTTGCGTTGAGCTTGGTTCCAGGCATAATTTCAGGGTTTGGCAAGGCATATTCAGCCGGACGGGCATGGTTGGGAATCCCATTCGAGACGAAGGTGAAACTGTTGCCCGAATAGGTCAGTTGAACGTTACTACCCCATTGTGCGGCCTTGACACCAGTAATCGTCGAAGAATCTGTTGCGGCTTCAGCGCTTGATATTACGGTCGAATTTGATATGACAGCCGGCGTGGATGGGTCAGCTAGCAGAGGCATACCATTCGATGTAATGACCAGAACGATTGCGAGCAGACCAGACTTTAACGATTTGAATTTCATGTTTTTTCTCCTGGGCTTGCGCCTTAGATATATTAGTGCTAAGTGATTATTACTGAAATGAATGTGATTTTGTTCCCTTCCTGCATTTGTACATTACCTCCAGAGAGAATGGGACTATCCGGAAACATACATGTTAAATTTTAGCGCCAAGCATACGCTTAAGGGTGCTATCTTTGTCTACCAGATGGTGCTTAAGTGCTCCTGAGATGTGCAATGCCAAAGTAGCAATAACAAAATACCCCAGCCAGTGATGTATAGAATGAAAAAGGATGCCGAACGCTTCGTTATAAGGCAACACCTTTCTTGGGTTCTCGGGGTCTGGGTTCCGAGTAACTATCTCTAAGCCAAAAACCTCAACACCGTGACCGCCCAATGAAGACATTAGAAAACCGGAGATAGGCATAAAAATACTGCCCAGAAGCAATGCCCAATGCACACTCTTCGCCACGAGATGTTGTATGTGACGATATTCACCCACCGGAGTTGGCCAGCCATTTTTTAAACGCCACACAACACGCATCACGATAACAAAAAAGATTACAAACCCAAACGACTTATGCCAGAAATATAGGCTTCGCGTTTCTAATTCGACCATATATACACCAAGCGCAAGCAGGCCGATCATTGTGAGGCCAACAACCCAATGTAAGGCGAGAGTAGCACGGCTTAGTTGGTTGGGAGTGTCTAGCTTCATGGGGGATTACCTCTGAGTTTTTAATGAAATTACTGCCCTTTAAATATAAAGTTAACACTAAGTCATTGCGCCGAATGTTTGTCCCTTCGACCATAAGGCAGGATACGCTACGCTATTCCATCATACTGTGCTGGCTCTGAACATCGGTAAAGCTGACAGCATTACCTTTAGACTGGCACCGTGTATAAGATACGCTGCATGAACCAAATAGCGCCGATTGAAATGGCGCTTACCCGAGACACGCGTACAGCAAACTTAATGCCAGTATCGCCCCTTAACCAGCGTATTCCGATGGCAATAAATGCAACGCCGATTGCTACCCCCAACTGACCGAGCTCAATACCCAAGTTGAATCCGACCAAGCTTTGCAGACGGTAACCACTATCCAAGCCTAATTCAATCAATGCCGTGGCCAGGCCAAGGCCGTGTACCAAAGCACAGCAGAACACCAACGTCAGACGAAGCCACTTTGATAAAACCCGTCGGTTTCGTTGGGCATAGGCATCGAAACCAGCCATACCAATGATGGTTGCCGCTATGGTAGGTTCCACTATGGCCGCCGAAACGGCCAACCCTCCAAATACACTAATAACCAAGGTAACGGCATGTCCAGAGGACGGGGGCCTTGTTCATCTAGCATTTGCACATCGCGCGTTACTGCCGAGATAATGTTCGAGCGATGCGTGCTGAATTCGGCCATCGATAGTTTGCCATCGCCGTCATCATCCACGCCGCTGAAGGCGGACACCGGCAGCGACAGCACCATGAAGCCGCCATCGCCGACGATGTTCAGGGTGCCGCGTTGCGCCACCATCAGGTGTGCTTGGGCGGCGGGTAAAGCCGCCAGCCCTAACAGTACATAGGCCGTCAAGACTCTAGCCAGCGACAGCAGGTCCCAGCATGGCCGAGCTCCTATTAACTTAAGGTGGGCATAGAAACTATGCGGGGTCGCTGTCATCATTTTCAGACTCCAGTGATCAACTCGCAGGTGGAGGGGGTGTTGCTCCACCACCAGCTACCGTACCCTTTACGCAGCGTTGAATGTAGGGATAGCTGTCAGTGATGGCATAGTAATAAGTGCCACCAGGAAACTCCGGTGTAACACCAGTGCGGCCATTGCACTCGTCAAGATCGCCCGATCCAGCTACATATTCCCAGTCTTGCTGGAACGTACCCATTGCATAGGTAGTTACCGAAGGACGACCACTATCAGGTGTGGCATTGAGCAGGTAGCTGCCCGTCAGCACTTTGAGCCGCGAGCTGGCGTTGCTGGCATCGCTGTAGCCGTAACGCGCATACATCGGGAAACCGTCGGATGCCCAGCCTACCAGTGTCATTGACGTATCTTTTTCCAATGTGGCAAGAAACCTCTGAATGATAAGGGGGTAGTTTGTGATGCCTTGATTTTTCTGAATTTTGATAAATTTCTGCAATCTATAGAAGAAGTTTTTTACAGCCTTAATCCCGCCTGGTTCTTTTTGTAATGCGACAAAGCCTTCAGGCATGCCGTGATAATGGTATGCACCGTCAGGCTGCACATGGGCATTATTGATGTCGGTGCCGAAATCGAAGGCCGACGGCGGCATCGCCTCGATATTCCAGCTTCCTCCCGTGGCACCGGTGGCATCACATACACCGTCATCAGTACAAGTTCCCGCAGTTGAGGGGTCTACCTTGACACCATTGAGTAGGTAACCGCCCGCTCCCAACGGACCACCAGTCTGGGTCGTTGTACCCGACAAGCCGGGGGTCAGCGTGAAGGTGGCGGCCACCGTCTGCGCGGAGATGGTGTTGGGATTGTTGGCGTTGGGAAAAGTACCCACTTTATGGTCTGGTAGGCCATTGGCGGCGAGTACCCGAGAGGTGCTGTCGCACGTCCACTTTGACGTACTCTTGGCTTTGACGGATGACGAGGTGTTGTAGATGCTCACGTCGTAGTTGCACAAAATGCCTGCGGTTGACTCAGCATGAACCATCGTGACTAGCGACGATAGTAGCGCTAGGGCGAGAGCCGCACCAACAGTGGCAGAAGTGACAGGTGTCACTGTATCGTTTCGATTGCTCATAGTAATTCCTCTCAAGTCGACGGCACTGTGGAATACGATGCCTATTTTTAAGTCTATTCTGTAAATGTGGAGAAAATATGGAGGCCGGTTTAACCGAGCGGCCCAGAGTGCCGCATCCGCCTCTTTGGGTTTCCACGCGACTGGGGTGGCCCCATCGACCGATGTATCAACTGTCGAGTCTCGGGAAGGAGATGGCCGGAGAAACAGGCTAGCGTATAGGGATATTCACGGGTCAGTCGATAGGCATAGTCGTAAGTCCGGCCATCGGCGACCACTTTTTCTGCCCGACCATGGCAGGCATCCAGATCGGCATTGGTCAGCAGCTTGCCTGCCGCGTCATTCATGCTGAGGATCGGGTATCCATCGAGAGCCCATCCCACGACCACATTTTTACCTTTGGGAATGCAGAGCGAGCCACTGTGGTAGTGATACTGCCCTTTGCCTTGTGGATGCCCGTCGCAGAGGTCTTGCACCTCATGCGCCGCCGCGTCACGTCCAGCGTCATCCAGTGCATTGTAGAAAGCAACCCCGTTCATCGTGAACCCGATCATCCCCATGGGTAAGCATCTCGGCTCCTGCGCCTTGACAGGCTTGAGGGGAATATTGAATGACAATTGCTGGGCACTGATCGGATTGGGATTGGTGTCGTAAGCATAAACAGAGTCATCGCTAGCGATTGGGAAGGTTCCGGTCGGTGTACCGACTGGTAGCCCGTTGCCCTTTATTGCCAACATATTGCCATTTGCAGTCGCGGCAAACGAGGCATTGGGCCATAGCACTCGACCCTGAACATGCGGCTTATCAAGCGGATTCCATGTGTCCCCGTGAAACCAGGAGCCGGTATGTCGCGCTCCACCGATACGAAAATTTTGGTTGCAGGCAAAAACATAGCCGGCCTGTGGTTGATTGCTAACCTTGCCGTCGCCGACCGGGAGTTCGTTCGATGCCAGCCCTTGTGCCCTAATCTGAGAGCCAATCGTCAAGATAACAAGCGTTACACCAAGCGAGACGTAAGCGTTCGATTTATTCATAGTTACTTACTCCTGCAGTTAACGGGGAATTTAATACTATCGCGGCAAGCCGCAGCGTAGCCTGTTCGAGCCAGCCTTTACCGATCACTGGCAAGCTCAGTATCCAATTAGATTGTGGAGGAAATATGGAGCTTGAGTAACGGAGAAGATATGAATGGAATTTTCGTCAGTAAATGGCAGTGAAGATCAAAACAAATCTAATGGGTGGGAAAGTCGTTATGGCTAGACTATTCCGATATACCTTTCCAATGGCTTTATGATGACAGCCCATTTAAGTATGGTAATTTCTGAAAACACGCACGCGAACAATACCGCCGACTATGTCTCATCTTCTTACATTGTTGAATAACAAGTACAAATCGGATTGGGCGTGGTATCCGAGTTTTTCTGTTACTGTCGGGCAGAGCCAGTATCTTAACCCTGCATTCAGTCGTCAAACGCGTAGCCGACACCGTAAACAGAGCGGATAGGGTCCCAATCATCGACCAATACTTTGATCTTGTTCCTGATGTTTTTGATGTGGCTGTCGACCGTACGATCAATGACGAAACTGTCGTCTGGAAAGGCCAGATCCAGAAGCTGGGAGCGGGAATAAATCCGACCGGGACGGTTGTGTAACACGCGAAGAAGCTGATATTCCCGCCCAGTGAGGTCCAGTTGAACACCATTGACGTAAGCTACCTGCTTTTCATGGTCAAGGGTCAAAGCGTTGGAATTTCCGGCAAGGTGATGGCCTGACTTGTAAGTACGCCGCAACACCGCCTTAACGCGTGCTACCAGCTCGCGCGGGGAAAACGGTTTGCAGATATAATCATCTGCGCCCAGCTCCAGGCCTAGCAGTCGGTCGATCTCTTCTTCCCGAGCCGTTTCCAATATTATAGGTACTGCGCTTACGGCACGCACTTCTCGGCATATAGCTAGACCATCCTTGCCCGGCAACATGACATCCAGAACAACGAGATCAGGTAGTGAGCCAAGAATTGTTTCGACCGCATGGAAACCGTCCAACAGAATATCCGCCTGCATGCCTTCGGCGACTAAATAGTCCTGAATGACACTGGCCAATGCCGGTTCGTCTTCAATGATCAGAATTCGTCTGGGCTTATCCATCATGTACCCTGTGATAAGGAAGAGCTACGGTCAGTGTCAGGCCACCGTACTGTGATTGGCTTGCTTTGATTGTGCCGCCATGCGCCGTAACGATAGCCTCACAGATGGACAGCCCCAAGCCGGAACCGCCGTGTTTGCGTGACCGGGATTCCTCGGCGCGATAAAAACGATTGAACAGAAGAGGGAGCGCATCGGCGGGTGGTGACGGTGCGGTATCGTCTACGGTAACAATGGCGTTGTTTCCATCGCGAAAAGCCGAGACGGTTATGCTGCCGGGCGCGTCAGTGTAGCGCAGGGCATTTTCAAGCAAATTGTCGATCACCTGGCGGATCCGCTGATGATCGCAATCGATCGTCAGCGGTTTGTCCACATGGCTGCACAGGGTTAATCCGGCATGTTCAGCGCGAATCTTGATGCTATCGATGGCATCTTCAACAATCTCGCCCAAATCAGTTGGGTGCTTCGTGGTAAGGAAATCTGCTTCTCGTGTAAAAGAAAGGGTTTTCAAGTCACTTACTAGGCGCGACAGGCGCATCACCGCCCCATGCATTTCGGCTAATGTCTTCTCGTTTGGAGCATGTACACCGTCCTGAACCGCTTCGATACTCGCCTGCAGCACGGCCAGTGGTGTCTGCAATTCATGGGAAGTGTCGGATATCCATCGACGCTCAGCTGCCTCCGCGGCCTCAAGGTCCTCTGCAAGCGCGTTATAGTGATCAATTAGGCTACCCAGCTCGTCCCGGCGAGTATTGGCTATCCGGGCCGAATAGTTTCCGGATGCAAGCGTCCTCGCTCCACCCTCCAGTGCCTTGAACGGTTCGAGAAATTGCCGTGCCAGAACATAAGCAGCAACCGTTGACAGTCCCATGGCCAACAGGCAAGCAAGAAAAAGTGACCAATACTGACCTGTCACGAATACTGAATCCGTCGCATCCCGCGCACCGCGTGGGGCATTGAGGCCGATCCAGCCGATAGGCTTTGAGGATGGTTCAGCGCCCGCCGCATAAATGGGCCGCTTCACGAAAATGCTGCTTTTGTCCCGACCATCTACGACAGGGCGTTCCATTGCGTCGAGCAGGGAAATTCGCGTACCTATTTGTAAGGGGTCGCCCCTTCCGGGCGGCGGTCCGCCTAGTTTTATCGCGTCTTTTCGCGAGAGTCCGGTCGGTTGAAAATGCTCGCCAACGAATCTTCTCCAATGTCCCGGTTGCGCAGCGAATTCGGGCCAGCCTGGATTTTCCGGATCATGAATCTCGGCCAGAGCAAACGCCAAATCATTGAAGCGGTTTAGTTCGCCTTGGACTAGATAGAGCGAAAACCCGTGACGCATGCTCAACGTGAGCATAATGGCTACCGATAAGATAACAATCGTCGCGGTCAAAGCGATCACGGCAAATAATTTGGCTGTCAAGGACGATTGCAAACGAAACATAGTTACATTATACCGAGAGAATGTGGAGCGATAATGAAGAACAACCTCTCAACTATTATTTCTTAAGCACCTAAGACTATGGAGTCAACCGCCTTGAATCGATTGAAGTTTCAACAACGTTACGATGCTAACAGAATATTTCGGAGAATGTGCATTTTTCGATTCTCTGCAAACAACAGATTTTCGCGTGATTGAAATTCTACCGATTTGCTGTTATTGGCGCGGTCTTAGCAACAGTGCGATTGGGAGATTTGGGTTGATTTCGGGTGGTTGCTTTGGGGGATAATACGCAGTAACCTTCAAAAATTCAAAAAACCCTTTTTCCCCTTGGGATGCCTACATCCATGTAGGTAGTAGGTGGATTGTGCTCCTGCACAACCACATTCACCACATCCCTGTGGCTTGGCAACGCAGGACGACAAACTGCTCCTGCGTTTGCTGCATTCAGTACATCCTGTAATTCAGCTATTGCCGAGAAGATTGGGATGATGGCTTTAAAATCAAGTAGTTATTCCATTCACTCTAGCCCTCTCCCAGAGGGAGAAGGGATTATTAGAGGCTCCCCAAATTCAGGGCTTAAGTTTTTGCGTAAAAAAGAAAAATGAAGCACAAATAATTCTAACTTGTATTGTGGGTGAGCTATATTTCATTATTCTTAATAAGAATCATTTGTATCTTTTAGGTTATTTGCGTTATATTTGCCAGTTTTTATAATTAATAGGGGAATAAACATGAACATCAGCCGAACGGCATTGAAAAGTAGCGCAGTAACTGCACTGTTGGCTTTAAGCGCACCCAGCTATGCGTTGGATAAGCCAAAAACGATGGATGATATGTGGAAGATTATCCAGGCACAGCAGCAGGAAATCGAAACCATGAAGGCTCAGATTAAGCCTCAAAGTCAAAACCAAAATGTTCCGGTCAGTGATAAGCCGCCAACTGCCTTAGCTGAAACCAGCAACGTTAAGACATTGGAACGGAAAACCGATGTGTTAAGCCAGGAGGTAGAGAAATTACGTACCAACTTGGCGATTCCAGAGGAAGCAAAATATAAAAGCATGTATGGCTTAGGCCCTGCCGCATCGAAGATTTACCAGGTAGGCAAAGGTTTGTCGATAGGGGGATATGGCGAAGCCAATTACCGGGCGTTTGTCGGCGATAAGGCCGATAATGTAGACAATGCTGATATGGAACGCCTGGTGTTGTATGCGGGTTACAAGTTTACCGACAACATCTTGTTCAACAGCGAAATTGAATTTGAACACGGAACCACGGGCGAGGGTTCTGAAGAAAAAGGCGAAGTGTCGGTCGAATTTGCGGCACTTGATTTTTTCATTGATCCCTTGGCAAATATCAGGGCGGGTTTGGTTTTGATGCCGATGGGATTTATTAACCAGATCCATGAGCCGCCGTTCTTCTTCGGTAATAACCGTCCTGAAGTTGAACGCCGTATCATCCCTAGTACTTGGCGCGAAGTCGGCGTGGGCTTGTTCGGGCAAATAACGCCGGAGCTGACCTATACGACCTATGTGGTCAATGGCTTAAATGCAGAAGAGTTTGGGTCTAATGGTATCAGGGAGGGACGCGGTGGTGGCAGCCAAGCCAAGGCAGAGAATTTTGCTTACGTCGCGCGGATGGATTATGCGCCGCAAGAATTGCCTGGCGTATCTGTCGGTGGCTCTGCGTATGTCGGCAACTCCGGCCAAAACCAAAAGTTTGCCGGAAAAAATCCTGATGTGCTCGTCCAACTTTATGAAGCCCATGCCCAATGGAAATACCGTGGTTTGGAATGGCGTGCGTTGGGTTCATGGGGACACATCAACAATGCCGACTTACTTAGCGATGCAAAAAAAGAAACCATTGGTTCAGAGAATTACGGCTGGTATACCGAGGTCGGTTACGATATTTTGCCGCTCATCTTTAAGGATACGGCACAATATCTGGCGCCGTTTTTCCGTTATGAGCAATTTGATACGATTGCATCCGCGCCAAATGGATTTGTGGATGACGAGAATTTGGACAGGCATATTTATCAGTTTGGTTTGCAGTACAAACCGATTCCTAATGTCGTCATTAAAGCGGATTACCGTAACATTGGCGCTAAAAAAGGCAGTGTGCCGGACGATTTTAACTTAGGCTTTGGTTTTATTTTCTAATAAAAATTTGCGTTAATCTTTATTGATTATCATTTCAAACAGCTATACTAGCCATAAAGCCTAATCGCCAGCAACGATGCGCTTTACATCGGGCTGGCGTTTTGCTTTTGATTGAATTGTCGGGCGAAACCTTACTAATGGCTTGGGGTTAAACACGGAAACATCCATGAATAAAAAGTTAATCATTGCATTTTTGCTAATGGCTGTCGCCACACCAGGCTTCGCCACGATTTTTTACAGCAAAAACGAGGCAATGGTACTGGCATTCGGTGCAGGCGCAAAGATTGAAAACTTGTCGCTATTTCCTGATGAACAGCAAATGGCAAGCATCCAAAAAGATGCCAAAGTAAAGCTGGATTCTGCCATGTTTACTTTCTATGTCGGCAAGCAACAAGACAAAATACTGGGCTATGCCGCCATCGAAACCATTACCGTTCGGACCAAGCCTGAAACCTTGATGGTTGTGCTTACGCCTGAAGGTGAGGTGCGTAATGTTTACACGCTGGCATTTCATGAGCCACCCGAGTATCAACCACCAGAACGCTGGTTTGAGCAACTTAACGGCAAACCCTTGGCGGAGCTGGACTTTAACAAAGGCATCCAAGGGGTTTCCGGCGCGACCCTGAGCACAAGGGCTGCGGTCAACAGTGTCCGCAAAGTGACGGCGATTTACCAGGCGATGGTAAAAACTCAGGGCAAAAACTGATGCGGTATTTTGTAACGGGCGAGCAGCACCGAAAATCTTTGCTGAACGCCTTAGTGTTGATGTTTCTGGCCTATGTTGCCTTGCTCTGCGTGAGCAATGCTTTGCTTTACTTCCACCACATGGATTTAACGCCGAAATCCGTCATTGCTTATTATTTGGGTTCTGAAGAGCAATTCACCCAGCCCAAAAGCTATCAGGGAATGCTGGAGGTGTCGCACTTTCACTTATTCTCAATGGGAATGCTGGTCGTGACCTTGACGCACCTCATGTTGATGACGAATTTTTCTACGCGCTTAAAAATCTGGTTAAGCGGCTTGACTTATATTTCCGCCCTTGCCGACGAAGCAGGCGGTTGGCTGGTCAGGTTTGCCCATCCGCTGTTCGCTTATTTTAAGATAGCGTCATTCGTGGTATTGGAGTTTTCTCTGGTAGCGTTGGTGTGTGTAGTTGCCGTTTCACTTATTCGTGCGCGTAGGCATCTGCGTGAATTAGGGGTTGAATAGCTTGGTTTCCTTAACTTACCCCAGCAACAAAACCTTGACTTTAAAGTTGCCTAAAGTATCATTATCACCTCCACTTGCTATATCCTAAGTAGCAACTTCTATAAAATACAACACATAGGTAGGACAGATATGGGGTTCATATTAGATTTAACTGAAACATTGAAAACACCAGCCGGTGTAATAGGTCTTCTTGTGATAATAGGCGTGGTCACCTTGCTTTTGAAGTGGGTTTTCGCTCCACATCCAGACGACGAGCCATAAGCGATTATTTGATTTCTTGTTCTTAGGCCGCTAACGATTCTTTCGGATCGATAGCGGCCTTAGTTTTTCCAGCGTTACCCATTCTTCCCACAGCCCTTGTCCAATAGTCCGTACATTTTTTTTCGATGTTTCGAATTTTGAAATGTATCAGTTTGTTTACCACAAAATTTTCCATCTGCTTTCGCAAAAAGCACCCGCCACGGGTATTGGCTTATTCCGCATCCTTTACGGCTTGGTGACCTTACAGGAAATTTTTTTCCTGTATTATTTCAATCACTTAATCTTCGACCCTGTCCCATATATAGATATTGAATTTCCCAGCATTCCGCTTTTTTTGTGCTTATGGGGGATAGTGGCTGCCTTTGTGGTCGTGAGTTACCGATACCAGTTTGCGATAACTGCCAATTACGTGTTCTGGATCGTTTTTGTCAATTTCACGTCGATGCAGCGGGATTTTGATGGCGGTTTTGATACCTTCATGATCGGCACCGGATTTTTTCTGCTGTTTATGCCGGGCGACCGGGCATTTTCGATAGACAGCCTGCGCTACAAACTCAGCACACCGTTCGTCCATTATAAAAACTATCCACAGGCGACGGTTTCTGCGCTTGCTTACCATATACCTGTATTAGTATGCCTGGGCTTCCTTTACTTGGATTCCGATGTCCACAAGCTGTTTGCCGAACACTGGCGCAACGGTTTGGGATCCTGGCTACCAGCGACCCAGCCCTACTATGTTTCTGCGCTTGATACCTCGCCGCTGTTGAATATTGAGTGGTTACAAAAAACGGTAGGCTATACGATCATGGCCTTCCAACTAACCTTCGTGTTTTTTTTCGCGCATCGGCGGTTACGGATCGTTTATTTGCTGGTTGGGTTGGCGCTGCATCTAGGCATCATAATTACCTTGAATATTTACCCGTTTGGCATAGGTATGCTTATTTTTTACGTGCTACTGGTACCTTTCAAGTGGTGGCGCAGTGTCGGCCAGTGGCTTACCGCCAAACAACCAGCGCTTACCGTTTTTTATGACCAGTACTGCCCCCTGTGCAATCGTACGGTACTGACGCTCAACCATTTCGATCTATTCAGGTGTATAGACTTTAAAAGCGCCCAGGAACATGCCGTTAATTACCCAGGATTGGCTTCAGTGGGCATGAACACGTTGTTGACTGATTTATATGCTTTGGACGGGCAGGGCAGGATTTATTCTGGCGTTGATACGTATCGGCAAATCCTGCTGAAAATGCGTTATTTGGCACCATTGGGGATGGTGTTGGGCTTGCCTGGAGTCAGGCAGTATGCCGAAAAAAAATACCGCACAATCGCCGATTCCCGCCAGCGCATTAATTGTGATGCCGAGTGTCCGGTTGATCCGCCCCTGCCAGACAGAACCTTATACCATCAAATATTCGAGCAGTTTGGCCAGCAAAAGCCCAAAGCGCTGTCCAGGAAACTGGCGAAAATAGTGCTGGCGCTGCTGTTTTTTCAATTGAACAGCACGGTTCATTATGGGCTTTTTTATCGCCTGCCTATCGACTATGAAAAGATGGCAATCAGCCAGCCGATTTCCGAGGCCAGCAATGCCCTGCTCATGGTGTCTTCGACTTTTTTGGGCATTACCCCCCATGCACTCTATTTGCACGACCATTTCGCGGGTTATGACCGCATCCTGGCGATCACTTACCTAGACCCAAACGGGACTGAACAATGGCTGCCATTTGTCAACGGACAAGGGCGTTTGCTTGCCCCCAATTGGGGGCGTGTCCACTCAATGTGGGCGAATATTGCCGTTACCCCAACGATAGATAACCAACGCTTGCGAAAATTTATCATGAAGGTGACCGCTTTCTGGGGCCATGAAATAGGATTAAACCTTGAAGGTGCGGTTTTTAGGATTAAAATGAAAAAAATTGACGCGCCAACTCACTGGGTTTCAGATCAGTTGCATAAAAACTTTTTATCTCAATGGCTTACCGTAGGGAAGGTGAAGTGGTCCAATAAGCAAATCAGTTACGACTTACCTGTAGACATCAATTCTCTGTAACTGGAGCCAGCGGATAAAGTTTTAGTTATTGCATCCCCTTTCCAGTCATGATATAAATTCACCGTGCTTTTAAGGCGCACAATAAAATAAAAAACTCAAACCCATTGGAGGATGATCTTATGAAAAAAGTTATATCACTTGTAGCTGTTACTTTAATGATTGTTGGCTTGACTGGCTGTATGGATTCTCAAGACGGCACTAACCAAAGACCAAAGAGCTCAAGCTCCGTCGCTCTTTAAATAGGTTTAGTCCGTGGAAAAACCCAGCCTTAGTGCTGGGTTTTTTTATGCCCAAATTTTTCATAAGCCAAGATTGGGGTACAAAGCGGTCACTCAAAAATCAGCGGCACAACCCTGTTACTTTGCCGCTCGAACAGTAGAAAGGAAGCGACCGCCGCCTATAAGTTGAAGATTTCGGGCTTAGTAAAAAGTCGGTAAGCGACCTTAGCTGCCATGGATCTCCGCATACAGCGCCCGGTATTCGTTGGTCAACTTGTGGTTTGGTACGTAGTGGACTAAGGGCTGGGATGCAGAATGCGATTCCCTGACCTTAACGGAAGGGGAGATCATTGCCTCAAGCACTGGCAAACCTTCCGCGATTAGCGCCTCTACCAGTTGTTGTGGCAGGTTGGCCTGTTTTTGGTACTGGTTGACAATGATGCCTTCAATCTCTAAGCCTTGGTTGTGGTCTGCCTTAACTTCCGTAATTGTTTGCATCAGGGTATACAAGGCTTCCCTGGAAAAGCTGTCGCAATCGAACGGAATTAAACATTTCTCGGCGGCAATCAACGCGGAATGGCTGTAGAAATTTAGGACTGGCGGAGTGTCCAAGTAAATAGTGTCGAATCCTGCCAACTTCTCCAGCGCTTCCCTTAGCTTTAAAGTCTTCATGCGTGATTCCAGGCGGGCTTGAAGAGGCTCAAGGTCAGGATGCGAAGGGATGACATACAAATTGGGGAAGGGTGTTTCGTGGATGATGTTTTCAAGGCCGGAATTATTGCCGCCCCCGAACAGAGAAAGGCTCAAGCAATCTTTAAAAAAATGGGCGATGGTCTTGTCGCTGTCAGTGACCTTTTTACCTAACAAATATTGGGTAGAATTGCCTTGAATATCCAGGTCGATAACTAAAGTCTTTTTTCCCTCAACGGCGTTAATGGCCGCCAGGTTACACGTAATTGTTGATTTACCGACCCCGCCCTTCTGGTTAAAGATGACTCTACGCATGCTATTTCCCCGTTAAATCAAATAGATGAAAACGCCATTATAGGACTAATGCCGCCAATATCAAATTCGGATAAAGGTTTTGCCATGGCAGGCAGGGCATTCTGGAATTTGGCTGGGCGCTTTAAAAGCAATTTCCTTACCGCATTGGTCGCAAATAAATGTTCCAGGTATCGTCACATCCCCACTTTGATAAGAATGCTTTTTGGCTTGCTCGCCGAGTTGCGCCAATTCTATGCGGGTTTTATCCGCCAGGCTGAGGAAAGCATCCAGGGCAAAATTTTCAATTAAATCAATATCAAACTTGAACCACTCAGTCAAAGAGCTGGTATCCTTGTGCCCGGGCAGCCCGTGTGCGGCGCTTTCAATATCGCGCTTGAGGGCTTCTGAAATGATATTGACTTCTTCTTGGGTAAGTTCGCCAGCTTTGCTGATTTTATCTTTGGCAATATCCCAGGCATCGGCCATCGAGTGCAGCGTATTGTCCATCGCCAGGTAAAGATGCTCCATCAAGTCTTTGTAAGCATCCACAAATTTATTTTTAGCCATGAGCCGACTCCTGAAATTGACACTTTAGATTTATGCGTCCGTACGGTATTCTACCGCTTTTGACCGACTAAAGACGAGAAGGATGCAGGAAAATTATCAACCGCTAGAGATTGAGCAAAGCGTACAAAAACTATGGGAAGAATCGGGGCCGTTTAAAGCCACGGAAACATCCGACCAAGAAAAATACTATTGCCTGTCCATGTTCCCCTACCCAAGCGGCAAGCTGCACATGGGCCATGTTCGTAACTACACGATTGGCGATGTGATTAGCCGCTATCAGCGCATGTTGGGCAAAAATGTCCTGCAACCGATGGGTTGGGATGCCTTTGGTTTGCCAGCAGAAAATGCCGCTATGCAGCATGGTGTCCATCCTGCCGATTGGACTTATAGCAATATCGACTACATGCGCGACCAGCTTAAGCGCTTGGGATTCGGCTATGACTGGGACAGGGAATTGGCCACCTGCGACCCTGATTATTATAAGTGGGAGCAATGGTTTTTCCTAAAATTGCTTGCAAAAGGTCTGGCTTATAAAAAGACCGCGCCGGTCAACTGGTGTCCCCACGACATGACGGTACTTGCCAATGAGCAGGTGATCGACGGCTGTTGCTGGCGTTGCGACACCAAAGTCGAACGTAAAGAAATCGCCCAATGGTTTTTGAAAATTACCGCTTATGCCGATGAATTGCTGCAATCTTTGGATGCGCTTGATGGCTGGCCGGAACAGGTCAAAACCATGCAGGCGAACTGGATCGGCAAAAGCTACGGCGTGCGCTTTGCTTTCCCTTACGAACTGGATGGGAAACCAGAACTGCTTTGGGTGTACACCACCCGTGCCGACACCATCATGGGCGTGACCTTTTGCGCGGTGGCCGCCGCCCATCCTTTGGCAATCTATACCGCCAAGAACAATCCTAAGCTCGCAGATTTTCTAAAAGAATGTGAACAAAGTGGCACTGCCGAAGCCGATATGGCGACGATGGAAAAGAAAGGGATGCCGACTGGTATCTCTGTAACGCATCCGTTGACTGGTAAGCAAGTTCCGGTATGGGTCGGCAACTACGTGTTAATGAGCTATGGTGAAGGTGCAGTCATGGCTGTGCCAGCGCATGACGAGCGGGATTTTTATTTTGCCAATAAGTACGGATTGCCGATCATCCAGGTTTTGGACCGGAAAAGCGAAGCATTTGCAGGCGATGAACAACCTTTCGACAACCAAACCTGGCAAGCCTGGTATGCCGCTAAAGACGAATCCATGTTTTTGGTCAATAGTGAAAAGTATAACGGCCTGAATCCAAAAGATGCCATAGATACCATTGCCACCCACCTGAATGCCAAAAACCTGGGCGATAAGCAAGTACAATTCCGCTTACGCGACTGGGGCGTTTCCCGCCAGCGATATTGGGGTGCGCCGATTCCGGTCATTTATTGTGACGACTGCGGTACTGTGCCAGTGCCGGAAAAAGATTTACCCGTCACCTTACCAAAAGATGTCATCTTGGATGGATCACAATCGCCCTTGGTGGCACATCCGACATTTTCTAAATGCAGTTGTCCGAAATGCGGCAAAGCGGCACGGCGCGAAACCGACACCTTCGACACCTTCATGGAATCGTCCTGGTATTTTGCACGGTTTGCCAGCCAACCTGACAACATCATGCTCGATGCAAAAGCCAGTCACTGGCTACCCGTCGATCATTACATAGGCGGCATTGAACATGCCATCCTGCATTTGTTGTACGCCCGGTTTTACACCAAATTATTACGGGATGAAGGTTTAGTCACTTGCGACGAGCCGTTCAAAAAATTGCTGACCCAAGGCATGGTACTGAAAGACGGCAGCAAAATGTCCAAGTCCAAAGGCAACACCGTCGATCCGCAGGGTTTGATCGACCAATACGGTGCGGATACCGTGCGCCTGTTCATCATGTTTGCCGCGCCGCCGGAACAATCCCTGGAATGGTCGGACAGCGGCGTGGAAGGCGCGTCAAGATTCCTGAAACGGCTTTGGAAACAAGCCTATCTCCATGTTGCATCGGGTGTCACACAAAAACCGATAGATAAGACAGCATTAACATCGGAGCAGCGAGAGGTAAGGCGGCACCTGCATCAAACCATCCAGAAAGTCAGTTACGATATGGGCGTACGCACCATATTTAACACGGCGATTGCGGCGAATATGGAGTTGCTCAATACCTTGACCAAGTTTGAAGATGAATCCAATAACGGCAGGGCGATACGTCAAGAAGCATTGGGGGCTATCGTGCTGATGCTATCACCCATCGTGCCGCATATCTGCCACCAATTATGGCTGGATTTGGGACACCATGAAGCGGCAGTCAGTTTGCTGTGGCCGCAAGTGGACGGGACGGCTTTGGTGCAGGATACTATCGAATATGTGTTACAAGTGAATGGCAAATTACGTGGCAAAATGACAGTTCAGGCATCGGCATCTAACCAAGAAATTGAACAAGCGGCCTTAAGCGACGGGCATGTCATAAAATTCGTTGAAGGTAAACCTATTAAAAAGGTCATTATCGTACCCAAAAAATTGGTCAATATTGTTGTATAGGAGTAACTTGTGCGGATAAATCGGTCGGCCATCTTAATTATTGCCCTGCTAACGACGGCATGTGGCTATCATTTGCGCGGTGCGTATGACCTGCCCAAAGAAATGAAAACCATTTTTCTGGAAGGCGGTTCACCCACATTGCGTGAGCAAATGGTTACCGTGCTGAAATCATCTTCTGGGCAGCTTACCGACACACCGGAAAAAGCCGATATTGTGGTGAGAATATTTAATGATGCGATCGAACGCCGGGTACTTTCTTTAAGTGGAAGAGGCCGGTCGAATGAGATTGAGCTGGCAGGCCATCTTGAGTTTGAAGTCCTTGACCCTAAAAATGGTGTCGTGGTGTCACGAGAACCGGTTGATTTTAGAAGACAATATTTTAACGACCAACAAGATGTTATCGCCAAAGGCTTTGAAGAAACAGTGATCAGAAATGAAATGTACCAACAAGTCGTAAGGCAAATCATTAACCGTGGCCGCGCAGCCGTCGCGACGAAAGGCAAATAGTGCAGGTTAAACCCCAGCAGTTAGCTGCTGCATTGCTGAAAACCTTAGCCCCCGTGTATTTCATCAGTGGCGATGAACCGCAACAATTGGGCGAACTGGCCGATGCCATCAGGAAATCGGCAAAAGGCCAAGATTTTACGTCCAGGGAAATTTTTTTCGCAGATAAGCTGTTTGACTGGAAACAGCTCAATATTTCTGCGGACACTTTGTCGATATTTGCAGATAAAAAAATTATCGACTTACGGTTACCTTCAGGGACACCAGGCGCAGAAGGCGCAAAGGCGTTAACGGCTTATTGCCAGCATTTGCCGGAAGATACCCTACTGCTGATTAGCGCCGGAAAAATCACCAAGGACGCACAAAAATCGTCCTGGTTTCAAGCCATTGACAAAGTCGGCTGCGTTATCCAAGTTTGGCCGTTAACAGGGCAGGACCTTATGCGCTGGATTCAAGACAGATTGCAACAGCGCGGGATAACGACCGAGCCGGGCGCAGTTAAAATCCTGGCTGACCGGGTGGAAGGCAACTTATTGGCTGCCGCGCAGGAGATCGAAAAACTGTATGTGCTGTACGGAGCAGGCAAGCTCAATACCCAGCAAATCATCGACGTAGTGGCAGACAGCTCCCGCTATGACGTATTTAAACTGGTTGAGTCGGCCTTGTCCCGACAGGCCGATAAGGTGCTCAAAATCCTGTCTTCCCTGAAAGCCAAAGGCGTTGCACCCGCCATCGTACTGTGGGCGCTCACGCGGGAAGCCAGAATCCTGATTAGCTATAAAGCGGCGCAGGGACAGGGTGAAAAAGAACTCATCCTAAAAAAAAATGGTATCTGGGGCGAGCGTAAGCAACTGCTTGATTCCTCAGTAAAAAGGTTGGCCCACACGGAACTGAATAATGCATTGGTTTTAGGCGCAAAAGCGGACCGCCAAATCAAAGGCCAGCAGCAAGGTGATGCCTGGGAGACGTTGCTGGAATTCAGTTTGATTTTAGCTTCTGGTCATGTTTTGGGCAAAACGGTAGTTTGTAGCTCGGATGCAACTTTTCCCCAATAACATCAACGTGCTTTTTCGCCTATAATTGAAAAGCTTATATAATTTAAACGCTTTTATAATCAATAATATAATGCCCACAAATCAAGGAAATCATTCCAAAGAGCAACTGGCCACCCTGGCTTTGGGTGCAATTGGTGTCGTCTTCGGCGACATTGGCACCAGCCCCTTATATGCCATCAAAGAAGTCTTCCATGGTGGCCTGCCTATCGACAAAGACCATGTGCTGGGCGTGTTATCGTTGATTTTTTGGTCGTTAACGCTGGTAGTGACGACCAAATACGCCGTTTTCATCATGCGTGCCGACAATAAAGGCGAAGGCGGCATCATGGCATTGATGGCGCTGGCGCTGCACGGCTCACACGACAATCCCGGCAAGATGCGTTTTATCGTCACCATTGGATTGCTCGGCGCGGCGCTGTTTTACGGCGACAGTATTATTACGCCAGCGATTTCCGTACTCAGCGCGGTGGAAGGCTTGCAAATTGTTGCCCCCAAACTGGAACATTACGTGTTGCCGATAACCATTGCAGTATTGAGCGTATTGTTTATCATACAAGCCAGGGGGACTGGCGCGGTCGGTAAGATGTTCGCGCCTGTAATATGCGTCTGGTTCGTTGCGCTGGCGGTTATGGGTGTGGCCAATATTATCCATGAACCGAGCGTGTTGATGGCGGTCAACCCTTATTATGCGGTGCATTTGTTGTGGGAATTGGGTTGGCGCGGATTTTTGATCATGGGTTCAGTGGTACTGGCGATCACCGGCGCTGAAGCGTTATATGCCGACATGGGGCATTTTGGCTTGAAACCGATCCGTTACGCCTGGTTCGGTTTTGTATTTCCGGCCTTGCTGCTCAATTATTTCGGACAGGGCGCGCTGCTAATCGGCCACCCCGAAGCGATACAAAACCCCTTCTATTTACTTGCTCCGCACTGGGCGCTGTATCCGCTGTTGATTTTATCGACATTGGCGACCGTCATCGCCTCACAAGCG
>JAYVGW010000086.1:0-3766 GCA_043771735.1 Methyloglobulus sp. | reverse complement strand
GGGCAGCCGCAGGCATTAGCGGTCGCGTTAAGTTTTTGCCGCTTGCTTGGGCTGGGATGCCCAAAACAAGCTTTCGCAAAAATAGCGACTCCCTTCTTGCTTTCGCTATTCGCGTAGTTGCTCCAATGTTTGATACCTTGCGTCTTCTTTTTCCATCGTCTTGAGATAAAAAAAATCACATAAGTTTAAATTTCATAAGGCTGTATCCTTAAGACCTCATTGGCTTCGCGCTCTAATCATGAAATCCATGTCGGATGAAGGAACTAATATAACCAGAGCATTTTTGTCAGCTTAACGGTTAAAAGGAGCCTTATTGTGCTCGCCTGACAACAAAGGTATTGCGCAGTACTAATATTAAAACGCTAATTCTTGCCTGGAACGGCATTTTCCTTAGTCGTCCCAGTTTTGTTGACATCGGAAGCACTGTTGATAAACATCTGTTTCAGACGATTGAAGGCCGACCAAAAATTGGTGTCCATGACCACACGATTACCGATAGAAACAATAATCCTGGAAAGTTTAGGGATGGCGTTTGTAGTCGAGACGATATAAACCGGTTGTACATAGAGTACGCTGTTACCCATTGGCATGATAACCATGCGGCCCAAGCGAATTTTTGTACCGCCTTGGTTCCAGAGGGTAAATAGGGAGGAAATTTCCGGGTCTTGTTGGATCAGCGATTCAACCTGAGCCGGACCGTTGACCTGTACATCCTTAAGGAACTTATAAATGGTTATGCTGGGTTTATATGCCTCTCTGCAGGTCGTGGTATCCATTATGCCAGCTACGCCTATCATGCTGAGATTGTCTCTGTTGACAGGTGTCATCGGGTTCAGCATGACAAACTCCTCCTTGCCCTTGCAATTACCGAAATCGATGGTTTGATAATAAGGTTTTACCGGCTGGCCTCGGACTTTGGCGAATTGCCAGGTTTCCGCCTGTTGGTAAAATAATTCGGGTGTCTGTTGATGGTATTTGGCATACACCATCATCTGCAGATAATACAGGTCCCTGGGGTAGCGTAAATGCGATGATAGCTCGGCAGGCATTTCATCAAGGCTTTTAAACAGGCTGGGATAAGCAAGGCTGTATGCCTGAATGATGACATCCGAAGGGTCTGAAATAAAATACTGTACGCCACCGTCTAAAGCATCGACGACTATTTTCACGGAATTGCGGATATAGTTAAATTCTTGCTTGCCATCCAGGAAATCATGGTCGGAAAGCTGGGTGACAGGATACCATTTGGATAGGGTATAAGCATCCTGTATCCAGTAAAACCGTTCTTTGGTCAAAACCAGATAAGGGTCATTATCAAGGTGCAGGAAGGGCGTCAATGTTTGGATGCGCTCAGTGATGTTCCTGCGCATCAAAACTTGGCTTTTGGTCGTGATATTTGGGGAAAATAATATATCATGGCTATTAACAAGCCACAGGTTAACTGGCAATTGCTTTTAATAATCAATTGAATTTACAAAACTTTATATTTGTCAACCTGTGCAAAGTATAGAGCCATGTTTTTTATTTTCGATTTTTTAGCAATCATTGCGGTATACGTGGCAGAATCAATGACCTTTATAGAAAGGGCGGCGTTTGTTGTAATAGCTTGCTTTTTTGGTTGGCTTTCCTTTTTCGCTTCACCTTCGACACGTTTAACGGTTATGTCATGGCTACCTTTATCTTGGTAATGCCGAGCCTTGTAGCATCGTAGGTTGGGTTAGGCGCACAAAATAAATCCGGCTAAGATTACAACCGGATTTCCCGTGCGCCGTAACCCAACATTGGGTGTTTCCCTGATGCTGATTGTTGGGTTACGCCCCGCGCCCAATCGCCAGTGAAACCCATAGTGGCGTAGGGTGGATAAGCGAAGCGCATCCACCTCAACAAACCATTTTTTGATGGATGCGCTTCGCTTATCCATCCTACAATAAGCAACTTTGAATATTTTTGACTTGCGCCTAAACCTTCATGACCCCAGAACAATTCAACACCTACGCCAGACAGGGCTACAACCGTATCCCCATTAGCCGGGAAATCCTGGCCGATCTGGATACGCCCCTAAGCGCGTACCTAAAATTGGCCGACGGCCCGTATTCCTACCTGTTTGAATCGGTACATGGCGGTGAGCAATGGGGTCGTTATTCGATTATTGGCTTGCCATGCAAGACTTTGGTTAAAGTAAACGGCAATGAAATCCGGCTGGAAAAAGACGGTGAGGTGCTTGAAAGGGTAACCCACGACAATCCGTTAGTCTGGATAGAAGCGTTCAAAGAACGCTATAAAGTGCCCGATATTGAAGAATTGCCGCGTTTTAGCGGTGGCTTGGTCGGTTATTTCGGCTATGAAACCATCGCTTATATCGAGCCGCGTTTACGTGCTGATAAGCCAGACCCGTTGGGTTGCCCGGATATTTTGTTGATGGTGTCGGAAGAAATCCTGGTGTTCGACAACCTGTCCGGCAAAATGTTGTTGCTCACCCATGCCGATCCAGCAGAAGACAACGCATATAATCTGGCCGTGGCGCGGCTAGATGATTTAGCACATAAATTGCGTGAGATGAAGGCTAGGCCAGCCAAGCATACCAAACCCTTGCGTGTGCGGGAATCTGATTTTGTCTCCGGTTTTACTGAGGACGGCTATAAAAATGCGGTACTCAAAGCTAAGGAATACATCACCGATGGCGATATTATGCAGGTGGTATTGTCGCAACGCATGTCCATCCCTTATAGTGCGCCGCCGCTGGATTTATACCGCGCCTTACGTTGCTTGAATCCCTCGCCGTATATGTTTTATTTAAACTTGGACGATTTCCATGTCGTCGGTTCATCACCGGAAATACTGGTCAGGTTAGAAGATGATCTCATTACCGTGCGTCCCATCGCAGGCACACGCAAACGCGGCACTACGCCCGAACATGACCTGGAACTGGAGCGTGAACTGCTGGCAGACCCCAAGGAGCTTGCCGAACATCTTATGCTGATCGACTTGGGCCGTAACGATACCGGACGGGTCGCGGAAATAGGCACGGTGGAATTGACCGACAAAATGATCGTCGAACGCTATTCCCACGTCATGCACATCGTCTCCAATGTCACCGGGCAATTGCAATCCGGCAACAATGCTTTTGATGTGTTGGCGGCGACTTTTCCTGCCGGTACAGTCAGCGGCGCACCCAAAATACGCGCGATGGAGATCATCAATGAACTCGAACCCGTCAAGCGCGGCGTGTATTCTGGTGCAGTTGGTTATATCTCATGGTCGGGCAACCTTGATACCGCGATTGCGATCAGGACTGCCGTCATTAAGGATAATATGCTACATATTCAAGCAGGAGCGGGCATCGTGTACGATTCTATCCCCCAAAGCGAATGGGATGAAACCATGAACAAAGGCCGCGCCGTGTTCCGTGCCGTCAGCATGGCGGAAGCGGGGCTTGATGGCAGCCAGTTAGATGAACAACGGCAAGGAGTCCGCGCATGAAAGTCGTGATGATAGACAATTACGATTCGTTTACCTACAACCTCGTGCAATATTTTGGCGAATTAGGTGCAAATGTCACGGTGGTACGTAACGACCAAGTCACAGTAGACGACATTGCCGCATTAACGCCAGATAAAATCGTAATTTCCCCCGGCCCTTGCACACCCAAAGAAGCCGGAATTTCCGTTGCCGCAATCGAAAAATTTGCCGGGCGCATTCCCATTTTGGGCGTGTGCCTCGGACACCAAAGTATCGGCTACGCATTCGGCGGCAACATCATCCACGC
>JAYVGW010000085.1:0-6459 GCA_043771735.1 Methyloglobulus sp. | reverse complement strand
GATGTTGATGGCAGCGTGCACGATACCTGGTGGCTGGTGGACAACGGCTTCATCGGTGAAGACGGCATGGCGCGGACATCAAGCCCGCCGTATTCAGGTGTTACAGGTAGTGGTGATGATGTGTTTCTCGTAACCACCAGTAACGTGAATGGCGATACCGGTGAAATTCAAGTCGATGCCAGGGGGTTTAGCGCTATAGCATCCTTTCCAAATTGGCTTGCGATGGGGTTAGCACACTATATGCCAAGTGCCGCAATAGGCATATTTGCTACCCTTGCTTCGCCTGTATATGCCATGAAATATACAATTGAAGGTGCGTTCAAACGGGAAATTCCGAAAGAGAACTTTGATTTAACCAATATCTCTGTAACATTTCCACAGGCTCCTACTGTTTCTATGCACACGCCTGTCATTACAGGTTTTAATTATGATAATTCGACCCGTTTGTTAACGGTTAATGTAGAGAACTATCTACCCCCTGATCAATCAGCCAACAACTTTAAATTCAAAATATGGTTAATGCCGAGGGGAGATCAAATTTCAGAACCAAGCCAAAGCTCATCTAACCCAAAACTTGATCGGGGATTGATTTGGCAAGGTTTTGAAGTATTCAATCAGAATGATGGCAAATTTAAGGTGACTTTACCTGAACATTTAGCCTTGTCCATGCATCACATTTATGTGGAACGAACTTCCATAGCAACTGTAAATGGTGAAAGCTTAAACATTTATCCAAGAATAAGCGATCCTTTTGAAAGCTGGGCACCAGGAACAAATGACACTCTTGTCACTACTGCTAACAGTATCGAAGTGTTTGCTAAAGCTGTAAATGCCGCAGATTTGACACTAATATCCAAAGTGACAAAAGACGAAAAAGGCGATCCGCTTAAACTCTACGGTCGTTACACGGATCAAATCGCTTTCAGCTATGACGGCACCTTAGCTTTTATTGCGGGAACCAATAGCAAAATATATGTCTTTGATACCCAAACACGGAGCGTAGTTCATACCCTAGAAGTATCCGGTGCTAACACAAATATAACAAGTCTGGTAGTTGTTGATGGCTGGTTGTATGTAGCCGAAGGTAACCGTTACACTGAAACTGGAGGACGTTTAGTGCGTTTCAACATTGACCAGTTAAGCGAAGGCTTCCTCAAAGAGGATGAAAAGAACCGGCAAGTTGTGCTATTAAATTTTAACGCACCTTACGGCTTCCAAGATATGGCGGTTAACAACGGCAGCTACCTCGCACTGACTGCGCCGAATAGTCCGGATAGCATTATTATGGATAGGAGCAAGGGGACAGCCGGTAATGTCTATATAATTGATTTACACAGACTAGACTCTAAGGGAGTTGCTTGGTCAGTAATAACCATTACTGCCGAGGAGCTACAAAGCCAGGGAATGTTCCCGCAATTTATCTCCAGTGGTGATAAGGATGGTCAGTTTGTGCTATCGAGTGGTAAAGATAAAAACTCAGGGCTTATCAGCTTCCAGGTAGGCTTAGATGCGACTGGTAAACTTACTGACGCGGACATTTCAAAATTAATTAATGTAAAACCAAAAGATCCTTTTTGGTCTCTAAAACCATTTCGACAAACCATACAGCGTTCTGCGGGAAATGTGGTGGTCACTTACAAAAATCCGGAAACTGGTATTGAGGATGAATATGCCTTGGTGGCGGACTACAATTTTGCCTTTAATGATGGAAAAAATTATACAGGACGGCCCACACAAATAGGCGGAAAAATCGGCGTTATTAAAGACCCGTTTGGCACGCCAATTTATCTTGGCGCAACCACGCCGATTGTCGGCGGAACAATAGAACATTTAACATTGTCATCAGATGGCAAGTTGTATGCAGATGTCTTTATTGAAGAAATTACCCAAGACTATGACAGGATGTTCAAGTCTGTTTTTATCTGGGATGCCGCTCAATTAATCCAAGATGCTTTGGATGCCAGAAAAGAAAATGACCCTTACACCCGGCCTATCGACAAAAAGAGGGTGGGGCTTAGCCCAGTCGATCACCTGGACGGTAACTACGTTTGGCGATCTGCGCCGCCAATCCGCATTAACGGTACGCCAAATAATAGTTCGGACGACCCAGACACAATTTGGCAAGAAAACGTAAACTACTTCGGCTTTACTTATGGCATCGGAAGTTACAAATCACCTTATGCCAATAATTATTTGAGCCCACCAAGCGGCGAATCAAGAAGTGTAGATGTAGTGCCCCGTGAACATTTGGAGACAATCGAAGAAATACTTGGCGTAAAAGACAATGAAATTGCCGAAATTACTCTCGAAGTTATTGACGCGCTGGTAACGGGTAATTATTTCAGCCGATATAATCAAAGAGTTCAGGACTATAATAGTGGTAAATTAGGCAAGGACGGAAAGCCAATGACTTACTTTGAGTTTGTGGCCGCCAATCTTGAAGATGCCCTTGCGACGGGTTTTGCCACCTACGTAACCCTGGGTGTTGGCAATAAGATATCGTCCATTCTTGGTGGAATTAAGGGTATGGAAAAAAGTACTTTCCTTAAGGGAGGCATTATCGGCGAATCAACAGCTGTAGTATTTGATACCTTGGTGCAAGCAGGATTGCTTGCTGTTAACGAGACCACTCACGGTGTTTCGGGAAAAGAGAATATATCTTGGTCAGAAATGCTAGCGTCTGGCGAGTTCGGTTTCTTGTTGGGTGGCAGTTTGAGCAAAGCGGGAGATACAATAGGTAAAGCCGCCGCTGAAGCTTTTGCAAAAGCGCCAGAATTGATATCAAGCCTGCTGAAGAATCTTGGTCAAGTGATTGGTATAAACGGGGCGAACACCAAATATCTCGTGACTCAAAACGCGGCCAAAAAAGTCGAGTTGGTCGGAGTCAGTAGCTTTAGCAAAAAAATACGCCTTAGCCCTGACAACACACCTAAATTTAATAACAGTAATAAGACAATACATATCGGCACAAGAAAGGTTGCTGATGCGAAACCGACAAACTCAATGTCTTTACGCGATGTCAGTGCATGGTATCGGGAACAAATAAAAAATTTGAATACGATGATTGGCCCTAACACAAACCTTACTCCAGAAGGTAAGCTCGTCCTAGCCGAACTTTTGGCAAATGAGTTAATGAGAGCAGCCGAACTGTCATTGTTTGACCGGAATTTATCGTTTCAATTGCGGGAGGCTTTCGGTAAGGTCAATGTTGATAGACTGATAGCAGAAACAAACATAGAAGCGCCGAGTAGCGGCAGTGCATTATATGAGACCGTCTTGAATAAGTTTATAAAATCAGTTGATGAAACAAAATGGTTTGAAGTACCCGGTGCCTGCTTTGCCCCAGGTACGCTGGTGCATACCAAGGAAGGCTTGGTGCCAATTGAACAGATTAAAGTGGGCGACTTTGTGCTTTCAAAGCCAGAAAGCGGCGAAGGCGAACAAGCTTACAAGCGCGTCACCCAGGTGTTTGCCCATAAGCCCGAGCGGGTGATTCGAGTGATGTATTTCGTTGGTGATGACCGTAGTCGTGCCTATCCTATCAATACTACCTTGAACCACCCGTTCTGGGCATTAGGCAAAGGTTGGACGGCGGCGAAATACTTAAAAGGTCGTTGGTCCGGCGACGATAAGCTGGAGCTGTGCGATGGTAGCCAAGCCTTAGTTGGCCGAATCAAACCTATCTACATTAGCGATCAACCTGGTGTGGGTTGGATGTCAGGAACAAGTGATGATTGCACGTCACTACCAGGCTCATTATGGGATTTTATGAACCATCGCTTGGTGGCGACTGATGCCCCCCCCCTTAAACATTTTGAAGAAGTCATTAAATATGAAGAATTTGAAGAAGGAGAAAACGCAAACTCTTTTTACCTCAAGCTGCCCGTCTACAACTTGGAAGTGGAAGACTTTCATACCTATTATGTGGGCAAGCACGGGGTTTGGGTGCACAACAAAAACGGCAGCGGGCTAGAATTTACGGTCAGGGGCAAACAAAGCCCGTTGCCTGCTGAGATGCTGCCGTTTTTTAGCGAAAAAGAGCTAACGGCTTACTTGAGAAAGAATAATATCACTGAAGGTACATTCCTGATCCCAGCTGAAAAACAGAGCCAAGTATCGTGGCGTGAAATTCTTCCAAAATGGTTGTTACATGAGGAGAATGTTGCCGGCAGGATAGTCGCCAATGACGGAAAACGCTGGGAATATGCTGTAGTGGCTTACGACAACATTAAAAAAGAACTTAATATCATTGGCGTAGAAGGCCGTGGCCTTAGCAAAGCTGGTAATGAGGCTTATCTTGACGCGAAACTGGTATTTGTCAAAGCAAATGATACCCAGGGAGCCTTAAGGGTATTGGAACGCGCCACCATGTATATTGAGCAGAACCCTGATAATAATCGGTGGGTATTTGAATTTGAAGAAGGCATAAGGATAACTGACTTAATAGACATCAGGAAAGCCAGGGAATTTTTCAACAGCATTCGCAATAATGCTGCGGATTCACCGAAGTTCTTCAAAGAAGGTTTACTTGAAGATGGCACAGAAGGATTTGTTGAAGATCTTGCCAGAATGAAGCGTATCCGCGATGCTTTGGGTGCTGATGAGGCATCAAGCAAGATTGAGTTACGTAACATGCCTAAGGTGACCCCGGAAATCCCGCAATCCGTCAATGACGAAGGTAACAAGGTTGGCGTTGCGCCGTTAACGCTAGCACTGATCAACGCTTTATTGCCGCAAGCCCGTCAATACTGGCTGGATGCAGGCGCATCGGCTGTAGCGCTGAGCCGTGCCAGCTTTGCCGTTGCCGACTTGCCAATTGGCTTGGTTGGGCAAACCGAAAACAACGTCATCACCTTTGATGCCACCGGTGCAGGCTGGGGCTGGTATGTGAATACCACGCCTGCTAACCAATCCGAGTTCGAAGCTACAGCCGATGCCAGCGTGTTTAGGGCAATTCCTGGTAGCGAAGCTGCCGACAAGCTTGACTTACTTACAGTGTTGATCCACGAACTCGGTCATGTCGCCGGATTGGGGCATATTGACACAACAGATGACATCATGAGCCAATATTTGACTCCGGGCGTAAGGCGTTTGCCGGATGCCTCTGAACTTGCCGCATTGCAAGCAGCCGGTTCAGCCAATTGGGATATCAACACGACATGGGTCACCCTGCCAACAGGCGCAGCGCTGGGTGCGGCAATCACTGCCGCAGCGCAAAACGTTATTGGCGAAATCAACCCAACCCTGACCAATGGTAACCTAACTAGCAATACTGGCTGGGCGACCACCGGCAAAGTTGAAGCCGTGGGTGGCTCAGCGGTATTGGCCGAAACCGCCACATCCCAATCCCGCCTCAACCAAGTGTTCGTGGTCGGCGCACAAGACCGTTACTTAAGCTTTACCTTGTCTGATATTGCGCTTGATGATTCAGCCAATGGCCCGGATGATGCCATTGAAGTAGCCATACTCAATGTCAATACTGGCGAAACGATTGCTCAACCTATCGCCATGACCCGCACCGATGCCTTGCTCAACCTGCAAGCCAACGGCGCGGAACTGGCCGCACAAGGCGTTACCCATGTGGTCAATGCCGACGGTAGCCGCACTTACGTGGTGGATTTGGCGGGCATTGCCGCTGGCACCGCCGTCAACCTGTCCTTTGACCTGATTGGCTTTGGCAAGGATGCCGCCAACACCCAAAGCCATGTCACCGTGCGTGATGTGCGCTTGCTGGGTGTACCGGCAACGCAGGATGACATAGTAACCGGCAGCGAAGACAGCGTTATTAAAGTCATCGCCTTGGCGAATGACAGTAATGGCTCGCAAACAGGCGCTTCGGCACTGCTCAGCACAGGTACTTCGACTTTGCTCAGCACAGGCTTTAACCCGGTTGTGATGGCTAACCCTGCCAACGGCCAAGTTACGTTGAACACTGACGGCAGCTTTAGCTACACCCCGGTAGCCAACTTCTTCGGCACGGACAGCTTTACTTACAAAGTAAGCAATGGTGCGGTGGATTCAAACGTCTCCACCGTTTACCTAACCATTAACGCGGTTAATGATGCACCAATCACTATCGACCAAAGCGTCACGATGCTTGAAGATACGGGAGTAACGCTCGACCTCTTGGTCGGCACCAGCGACGTAGAAGGCGATAGCTTAACGCCAATCATCGTTAGCCAACCTGCCCACGGCACGTTGACCCTAAATGCCGACGGTACATTCACATATACCGCAGCGACTGACTACAACGGCACGGACAGCTTTACTTACAAGGTGAATGACGGCCAGGACGATTCAAGCCTGGCGACTGTCAGCCTGGTAATCACCGCAGTCAACGATGCGGCGGTGGTCAGCGATCTTAACCTGAACACCGACGAAGACCAACCGCTGGTATTTAACCTGCTGGCTGATACGACTGATGTGGATAGCACAGCTCTTACGGCGCAAATCGTTTCT
>JAYVGW010000084.1:0-4853 GCA_043771735.1 Methyloglobulus sp. | reverse complement strand
ACAGAACCTAACCGATAAAAAGACCAATAATCAAGGTAAAAGAGTGGGAAAAGTAATTGCCCTGACCAACCAAAAAGGCGGAGTCGGTAAGACCACAACTACGGTCAACTTGGCGGCGGCACTGGCGGCTGCTAAAAAGCGGGTGTTAGTGGTCGATCTTGACCCCCAAGGCAATGCGGCCATCGGCTGTGGTGTCGATAAGGAGATGGTCAGTTACACCAGCTTCGATATTTTGATGAAGGATATTCTTGCCACCGAGGCGATCATCAAAAAGCCCGATCTGGGCTTCGACGTAATTCCGGGCAATTCTGACCTCACCGCCGCCGAAATCCGCTTGCTAAAAGAAGAACGCCGTGAGCGGCGGCTGGACGATGGCCTGGTTTTGATTAAGCCTTATTACGATTATATCTTGGTCGATTGTCCACCGTCCTTGAACATGCTGACCTTAAACGCCTTGGTTGCCGCCGATAGCGTATTGATCCCCATGCAGTGCGAGTATTACGCGCTGGAAGGCTTGACTGCCCTGATGGGTACCATCAAGAATATCAAGGAAACGGTTAACCCAGACTTATATCTGGAAGGCATACTGCGCACCATGTTTGACGACAGGAGCCGGTTAACCAAAGATGTGTCGGAGCAGTTAATCAAGCACTTTGGCGACAAAGTGTTTAGGACGTGCATCCCTAGGAATATACGTCTTGCCGAAGCGCCCAGCCACGGCCTACCGGTATTGTTTTATGATAAGGCATCGCGGGGTTCTTTGGCCTATATCGCTTTGGCGGGGGAAATGTTGAGAAAGGAACGCAGTAAAAAGGCTTCGTGACAGCAAAAGGTTTAGGTTTTAAACTGAAAAAATGAGGAATGCCCTAAAAATGTAGAAACTTCCTGCTCTTAAAGGGAGCAATGCTGTTAAGCAAGCAAGCTCCCTCTCCCTGAGGGAGAGGGTCGGGGTGAGGGGATAAAAAAATGTGCTATATACCCTCATCCTAACTTTAACGGCGCAGGTTCCCTACCTGCTGCCGCACTTCCACCATCCCTAGCGGTCGTCCCTCCAGGGAGAAGGGACGGTCTTTTTAACTTAAGGACATTACCAATGCGAGTAGGTGTTTTTAGAGATTTCCATGAATGAATAGCAACAAAAGGTGAATACTTTGGTTAAACGCGGATTAGGTCGAGGATTAGATGCCCTGTTGGGCGATGTTTCTGCTGCAAAGGAAACCAGCAACCCATCGCACACATTGCCGATAGAATACCTGCAACGCGGCAAATTCCAGCCCAGAAAAGACATGAACCCCGAAAAATTGCAGGAGTTGGCGGATTCCATCAAGGCGCAAGGTGTTATTCAGCCCATCGTCGTACGCAAAATCGGCCAGGACAAATACGAAATCGTCGCCGGGGAACGCCGTTGGCGTGCCTCCCAATTGGCAGGATTACAGCAAATACCCGTCGTCATCAAAGACATCGACGACCGTGCAACCATGGCAATCGCCCTGATCGAGAACATACAACGGCAAGACCTTAATCCCCTGGAAGAAGCCGAAGCTTTACGGCGACTGTTGGATGAATTTACCATGACCCATCAACAAATAGCCGATGCGGTGGGCAAGTCGCGGGTAACCGTGACCAATTTGTTGCGGTTGATGGACTTACAACCTGAGGTAAAAAAACTGCTGGTTACGGGTCAACTGGAAATGGGCCATGCGCGGGCGCTGCTTTCCTTAGATGCAGCAAAACAAGTCGCCGCCGCCCAAAAAATAGCCAGGGAGGGATTGACGGTAAGGATGGCAGAAAAGCTGGTCAAAGATGCCCAAACCGAACCCAAACCCCAAAAAACCAAAACCATAGACCACGACACCTTACGCTTACAAGACGAACTGACCGCAAAACTGGGTGCGAAAGTCGTCATAGAACATAAAGACAATGGTGCTGGGAAGCTGGTTATCGCTTATGCCAGTTTGGAAGAGTTGGATGGGATTCTTGAGCAGATAAGGTAAAGGCGGAATATTAAACTTGATAAGCAGACTGCTTCGATAATATAAGTGTGGAGAGAAAAGGTATGACCAGAAAAACAGTTCTTGCTGCACTCACTCTAACCAGTTGCGGTGACGAATGTAGAGAGTATCCGACTACTCCTGCAAGCAACTTGAGAAAGCAACATATAATGTATATTTTTACTTTCCAGATGGAAACAAAGAGTACTACCTCGGAGTTACCGAGGGTTTAAGTCAATGTGGTGTAATGGCTTATGGTTATGCAAGCTCTAAGCAGCTCAGTCGTGATTCTGGATGGAGCTATATATGTTGTTTGAAAACCGAAGATTCCGAATGTGCGGAAAAACACAGATAATTGAGCCACAATACGACAATGACTATCTTCGCATACATCAGCGAGCCTGGGTGGCGCTTACGTAACCCGAGAATTCATGGCTTTGATGTCCCCGTATTACGTTGATTTCATCTGGGTTACTTGCTTTAGCAAAGTTGCGGCTTATTAGGCAATGATATGGTGTAAATGTGGGTTCTAAAAAGCAGAGAAAACAGATTTTTCTGACTGAACATCCTGTATGTTGTTTTTGTGGCGGTGAAACACCAGCAACAGAACCTGATCACATGCCTTCGCGCGTAATGTTTGATAATCGCCAATGGCCTGAAGGTTATGAGTTTCCTGCATGTGTGGCTTGTAATAGAGAAACACGTCATGATGAACAAGTTGTGGCAATGTTGTCACGAGCATATCCAGATGCGGGTACCCCCGAAAGTAAAAAAGAAATACAAGAGAGATTCAGAGCAGTAGCTCACAACTATCCAGAGATCCTAATTGAAATGCAGGCTACAATTCGTCAGAAAAGAACGGCTGCTAAAAGATACAATATTGTAAAATCGGAAGGTATGACTTATAAGGATATGCCTTTATTGAACATAAGTGGCCCATTGGTTAGTAAAGCGGTAAATAATTTTGGCAGAAAACTATTTTTGGCTCTGTACTATAAGCACGCTAATGAAATTTTGCCTAAGAAATCCGGTATAGCATTACGGTATTTCTCCAATTTAAAAATTGAAAATGGAGTATTACCACAAGAACTTGCTAATTTGGTCAGCAATTTTCCAGAGCTTAAAAGATGTAATACAAATTTGCACGATCAATTCTTTTATAGATATGCACTTTCAGACTCTGGTAACTTATCAGTGTTCATTGCATTTTTTAGGCAGTCATTTGTAATACTTGGCTTTATAAATAAAAACTCAGTTGAGTTTCAATTACCCGAAGATTCAACTATTTTAACTCCATTTATTCATCAATAACGGGACACGGCGAAATTCGGTGAATAAATGTAACGTAATGCACAGTAAGTAGCCTCGATGGAGCTTGCGTAATCGCGGGTTTTTAGACTCCAATTAACCTTATCAACTATACAAACAGCCAAGTAGGGTACGCATCGCGTACCACAACAATGAGTCCTATGTAAATAAAGCCCCAAAAGGTACGCGATGCGTACCCTACCTTTTCACACTTCCTGCAATGCTAATACGGCAGTTATTAATAGCGCGTCCACATTCTCAACACTATAATTCCCTTGCCTTGCTAAAAGCATCCCTGAAACCAAGATATAAGGGCTTATCGGTTTCCAGCATTAGTTTAAGCAAAATATTTGTAATGGGTACTTTGCGTTACCGACAGCCAGTGCCTCTACACAACATACCGCACCTTTAGAGTTGGCGGTGTGAATTAACGGCACATCCATATCACTGCGCTTGACCTTATCCGTGACTGAAAGTTTATTAGGGTACAAAAGTAAGGTGAAATAGGGCAGAACATAACAGGTTGCCGATCACCTCCCTGAAAGTTCCCGAGCGATACGGTTTTTCAGGTGATTGGGTACATTCTCGTTCATGATCACAGCAAAAGGTTGCCACTCACCACGCTTAATCAAATAACCTGCCAGCGCACTGACACCGTTCAAAGTTCCAGATTTTGCGTAGATACCAGGTTCGATTTCCGGCAACAAATGCCTCCAATCGCGGAAGGCAAGCAACAGTTCCGTCAATTGCTCCGGCGACAGCCGGTTAGTGCGGGATAAGCCAGCACCATCTACCAATGAAAAGTGCTTCCAAGCAAAACGACGGAAAAGCGTTTCTTCCATATAACGTTGCACATCGGTTGCGTTGGCGGGGCGGTGGTAGTTTTCTGCACTTAACTTCAAAATCAACTGGTTGGCAACAAAATTGGTGGAATATTTCAGCATCGGGCGCAGCATTTCTCCCAGTGTTTTGCTGTTAACATGCGTATAAAACACCGTCTGGGTTGGAGCTTGACCAAAAACGATTTGAGGGCCGACTGTAACATCGTGCTTCCGTAGAAAAGCCCCCAACAATTCGCCAAAATAGTTCTCGGCATTGTGCGGATTAGGGCCGGTGTTTACACGCAACTCACCGCTCCTGCTTGAATTTCCTAAACTTTCTGCAAAAGCGGTTAAAGGCGTAAGCGGTTCTGCGGATACCACTTGGCCGCCGACTTTTTTCACAGCTACCGTATTAAAATTAGCTGCTACGGCAGTTGGCACTGCATCATAGGGGTTGTCGGTCGTACCAGTGCCCGGTAGCACTAAATCCGCCTGAAATAATGAGGCATCAATACCTATGGCCTTGATTTTTTTTAAGCCTTTTTGTTGAAGGTTTCTGGCAACAACATTTAATTCTTCAGAAACCAGATAAGGGTCTCCGCTGCCTTTCACCCAAAGCGTTTGGGTCGATTTATCCAGATAAAACTCTGTGTGAAAACGATGTTGTTCGCCCCAATGGGTTAATGCCATCCAGGCAGTCGCCAACTTGGTGGTCGATGCTGGCATTAGCGGC
>JAYVGW010000083.1:0-5147 GCA_043771735.1 Methyloglobulus sp. | reverse complement strand
CTGGAGAAACTCCACAAACTGGAACAAGACTGAGCATGCGGATCATTTTTGCGGGGACGCCCGAATTCGCTGCCCCTAGCCTGCGAATGTTGCTGGCATCCAAACATGAAGTCTGCGCGGTGTATACGCAACCTGACCGGCCTGCTGGCAGGGGGCGGAAATTGCAGCCCAGTCCGGTTAAAGAACTGGCATTAAGCGCAGGGATTCCGGTATTACAGCCACTTAGCCTGAAACCAGAAGCTGATTTGCAGCAACTGCGCGACCTTAACCCTGACCTTATGGTAGTGGTGGCTTATGGCATGATCCTTCCGCAAGCCGCTCTGGATATACCAAAACTCGGCTGCCTCAATGTGCATGGCTCGTTGTTGCCGCGCTGGCGCGGGGCGGCTCCCATTCAGCGATCTTTAATGGCTGGGGACGAAAAAACTGGCGTAACCATTATGCGGATTATCCACAAACTGGATGCTGGCGATATGCTGCACAAGGAAGAATGTATGATTACCGCACAAGACACTTCTGGGGATTTGTACGATAAGCTGGCAGCCTTAGGTGCGGTTGGCTTAGAAAAAGTGCTGGTGCAGGTCGAATCCGGCACGGTAAAGGCGGAAGTACAGGATGAAAACTTAGTCACTTACGCGGAAAAACTGAGCAAAACCGAAGCCGAACTTGATTGGAAACAACCAGCGGAACAACTGGATCGGATAGTAAGAGGACTTAATCCCTGGCCAGTCGCACAAACACTGTATAAAGGTCAGGTATTAAGGATTTGGCAAGCCGAGGCGTTGGCATCCGCCATAAAACCTGACCCCGGCACGGTCATCTGCACCAACAAAACACTGGACGTAGCAACCGGAGCTGGCTTGTTACGCCTGCACGAAGTCCAATTGCCTGGCGGAAAACGAATGCCTATCCAGGCTTTTTTGAGCGCGCACCACGCGCATGGAGTAAAACTCGGTTGATTACATTTTGAATACTCGATGGATTGCCGCCCGTGTCATCACACGGGTACTGCAAGAGGGACAGTCATTGACATCGGCGTTGGATCACGCGCTTAAGACGGTTGAATCCGCCCAAGACAAAGCCTTTGTGCAAGCCTTGTGTTATGGCGTGTGCCGCACTTATCACCGTCTGGATTTCATCTTGAACACATTGATTGATAAGCCATTAAAATCGCTAGAAGTAAAATCGCTGATATTGATTGGGCTTTATCAGCTTAACTATATGCGGGTAAAGCCCCATGCCGCAGTCTCGGAAACCGTACAGGCTGGACGTAAAATAGTTTGGGCTAAAGCCTTGATTAATGCCGTGCTTAGGGGCTATCTGAGGAAGCAGGACGAACTTGAGCAACAAGCCGATAAGGTCAGGACAGCAGCTTTAAGCCACCCTAACTGGTTGATTAAAAATATAGAACACGATTGGCCTGAACAAGCCAAAACAATAATGCAGGAAAACAACCAGCCACCACCGATGGCTTTGCGGATTAATCTGACAAAAACGTCCAGAGATCAATATCTCCAATTGTTAATTGAGCAAAATTTATCAGCAAACGCGGTTAACTTTACAGCTACTGGAATTGTTCTGGATAAACCAGTACCCATTGAAGCCTTACCGCATTTTGCCGACGGTTGGGTGTCGGTGCAAGACATCGCCGCGCAATTGGCGGCAAGCTTACTTGATGCACGGCCAGGACAGCGGGTACTGGATGTGTGTGCCGCGCCGGGTGGGAAAACCGCACATGTACTAGAGCAACAACCTGATGTAAGTGAATTGGTCGCGGTCGATATTGATGAAAGCAGAATGCTACGGGTAAGTGACAACCTACGACGTTTAAATCTGCAAGCAACGCTAGTTATCGCCGATGCGGCCAAACCTGATGGCTGGTGGGACGGCAACCCGTTTGACCGAATTTTGCTGGACGCGCCTTGTTCGGCAACCGGTGTAATCCGCCGACATCCTGACATCAAGCTATTAAGGAGAGAATCGGATATTGCCGCATTAACCATTCTGCAAAAAACCATCTTAAATGCGATCTGGCCTTTGTTAGCAAGTGGTGGAACGCTGTTATATGTTACTTGCTCGGTACTAAAGCAGGAGAACGAAGCGCAAATTCAAGATTTTTTATCATCCCATGATGATGCGATAGAATCACCAATTACCACAAACGAATGGGGTGTCTCTTGTGCCGTTGGCAAACAGATTTTGACGGGCGAATCCGCAATGGATGGCTTTTATTATGCACGACTTGTTAAGCAATAAAACAGGCATAGTTCTGTGCTTATTATTGGTGCTGATGCCCACATCAGCCTACCCGAACGACCCCGGGGTTAGAATAACAAGTGCCGAAACCGCTTTGCTGGGTAACGATTACGTACTGACTGCTGACGTTGACTACCAATTGAGCGAAAAAGCCATAGAAGCATTGGAAAATGGCGTATCCCTATTCTGGACTTATAAGTTCAAGGTATACGAGCAACGCAACTACTTATGGGATGATACGCTGCTTGAAAAAAGCTTCCGTTACCGTATCCAGTACCATGCCTTATTGAAGATGTACCGGATAACCAATGAAAGCAACGGCGCGGTAGATAACTTTTCCACGCTGCAATCGGCCCTGGATTCGTTATCGACGCTGCGAGATTACCGGCTTGTAGAAAAGGCTAAAATTTCCGACCAAGAATCGTATATCGCTGGGATGAAAATCACCTTCGAGCGCGACTCGTTGCCGCTACCCCTGCGCCCTATCGCTTATACGAATCCCCAATGGTATCTTTCCAGTGACTGGTATTTATGGCCGTTAAAAAAATAAAACTGCCTATCTGGGTTTCTGTCGCCATATTGTTTGGCTTGATCCTGCTGTCGCTGCAATTGATGAGTTCAGCCCAGCAGGAATCATCAAAATTAAATGCAATGTCTTCATGGCTTTTGCTGATTAATGCCTTGGGTTCTGTTGTCCTGCTGGGCTTGGTCGGGGCTAATATTTATTCCTTAGTCCGGCAACTAAAAAAACGCGAAGCAGGCTCAAAACTGACCACCCGGATGGTGTCCCTGTTTGTTTTGCTGGCCTTGGCACCGGCCACCATCGTGTTTTATTTTTCTATGCAATTCCTGCATCAAGGCATTGATAGCTGGTTCAACGTTGAAATAGACAAGGCGATGGAAGATGCGCTGGAACTCAGCCAAGCCGCGCTTGACCAGCGGATGCGCTGGCATCTAAGGCAAACCCAGCAATTGGCCGAGAACCTGGATTATTCATCCGAAGCCATGGCAACCTTGGAAATTGAAAACCTGCTGATACTTTCAGGCGCTACCGAGGTCACTCTTTTTTCCAAGCAAGGCCGTATTATCGCCTCCAGCAGCATTAATCCCGGCGATATATTGCCGAGCTTGCCCGATGAGAATATTCGCTTACAACTACAGCATAGATCTGAATATGTGGCTTTAGCGCCAGTGAGGGAAGATCAATTGATGATCCGCGCGATTGTTGTCATCAAAGGCCAAGAGCCGCAATATTTACAGGCACTTTATCCGGTTCCGGTAAGGATTGCCGATCTCGCGGACTCGGTTGAATTCGCTTTTCTGCGTTACCAAGAGATGAATTATTTAAGGAACTCCTTAAAACGGAGCTTTTCTTTGACCTTATCCCTGGTGTTGCTGATGAGCTTGCTAGCGGCATTATGGGTGGCATTTATAAGTATCCGCAATATTGTCGCGCCCGTAAAAAGCCTCGTCAAAGGCACACAGGCTGTTGCTTCTGGACTTTATGACCAGCAGCTACCCGTCACGGCACAAGATGACCTGGGTTTTCTGGTTGAATCCTTTAACGTGATGACCCGCCGCATTGCCGAAGCGCGAAATGAAATAAGGCGGACTGGCGTTGAGGTAGAAAACCAGCGGGCTTACCTGGAAACGATACTCGCCAATTTGACGGCGGGTGTGATCAGTTTTGATGCGGATTATAAAATTCGTACGGCTAACCAGGCGGCTTATAGAATTTTTCATATCCATGTTAACCATTTTATCGGCCAGACATTTTTGGAACTCATTGTAATTTATAAAGATTTATCTGAGCCACTAAAATCAATCCAACGCTTATTAGAGCAAGCTGATGATATTTGGCAGCAGCGGATCGCATTTCTGGGCCCGAATGGGCGGCAAGAGTTATTGTGCCGTGGGACACCGCTGTTTTCGCAAGAAGGGCAGCGAGTCGGTGCGGTCGTCGTATTTGATGATGTGACGGACCTGATCCAGGCACAAAAAAGTGCCGCTTGGGGCGAAGTGGCAAGGCGTTTGGCGCATGAAATCAAAAACCCGTTGACACCTATTCAACTGTCGGCAGAACGCTTACAAGCGAAGCTGGCGACAAAACTGGAAACCAACGATGCTGAAATCTTGCAAAAATCAACCCGTACCATAGTGCAGCAGGTTGAAGCGCTGAAAGAAATGGTGGATGATTTTGCCCAATACGCCAAGCCTGCCAAAAAGCAGGCAACTGATATAGACTTGGCTGCATTAGTGCAAGAGGTGTTAGCATTGTACCCAGCAAAACAAGGCGTACAATTCATAACTGAATTTGAAACAGGCGAGATGTTGATAAAGGGTGATCCGGTCAGTATCAGGCAAGTGGTGCATAATTTGGTCATCAACGCCCTCGAAGCAATTGGCGACCATGGGCAAATCGAAGTGCATTTATCCAGAGTGCAAAAAAACTATTCTGATTTTATCGAAATGGCAGTTTATGATGATGGCCCTGGCATCAAGGATGATCAAATTGAGCAAATTTTCGAGCCTTATGTCACCACCAAGACCAAAGGCACTGGCTTGGGTTTGGCGATTGTGAAAAAAATCATTGAAGAACACGGCGGATCAATCTGGGTTGATACCCGCCGCCGACCGCCAGGGATGGCGGAAGTGCCGCAATCGGTAGGGAACCGATCCGACCGACCGCCAGGGACGGTGGAAGTGCCGCAATCGGTAGGAAACCGATCCGACAGGGTTGGGGCGGGTTTTATCATCCAACTCCCCACAATTTAAGGTTGAAGCGAAAAAACTACTTGATTAGCAAGATACCTAAGCTAGGTTCTAATGAAAGGTGTAAGCTTCATGCTAATCAATTAGTTGAGGTAGTCGTATTATGTCGATGAATCGCA
>JAYVGW010000082.1:0-4566 GCA_043771735.1 Methyloglobulus sp. | reverse complement strand
CCGCCCATGCTTCCAGGCAGTGACCCAATGCACGGCATAACACAATCGCCCTATTTAAAAAACAACACTTACGCGTATGAATACGTTATTCCGAAAGATGGGTTATTCTGCATAAAGGTACGTAACGCACCATAGGATTTTTCTCAAACCCACTCACAGCGCTATTTACCGATGATTTTATGCCCACCAAATTTTACCTGAGATTGGGCGGTATTTTTGGGGGCAGGATACCGACAGAATCCTGGAGCTTTTCATCCGAAAAATCATATTCGCCCAAGAAATTGAAGTGTCCCCAGGTAGCAATAGAATGGCTGGTAATCGCTTTCAGTAACCGGTCTTTGGCCTCTTGAGTCTCTAACCGATTGAGTTTTTGTTCCAAATACAGATAATTCCAGTAAATAATGGCGTTTTTAATCAGCCGGTTGCAGGACTCGGCTATTTCTTGTTCTTCTTTTTCGCCCTGGGTGAACTCCCTTGGGTTGCCGACGGCAACCGCACGGGTGAACTTGTTTGCCAGTTCGACCTTGTTGAGTTGCTTTTCAATCGCTTGCCTCAGGGTTCCAGGTCATCTATATAACGCAGTATGAACACGGACTTGACGATCTGGCCGAAAGCCTTCATCGCTTTATAAAGGGTATGTTGCTTGGAATAAGAATTTAATCGGCGGAATATATCGGATGCCGTAGCCTCCTTCAGCTTAATCGTGGTGACCAGGCGCAAAAAATCATCCCAGTTGTCCGTTATGATTTCTTCGCTGACATATTTATCCGGGGTAACCTTCCAGTTTGCCGGAATCTTGTTTTTGTTGGACTTGAAAATAGTGAGGCTTTGCTTTTTAAGGTTCTTGATACGTGGCGCATAAGAAAACCCCAGTGGGTGCGTAACTGCAAAAATGACCTCGCTATAGCCATGGGTATCCGTTGAATGAATGTCGCTTTTGACGACATCATTATGCATCAGGCCATCAATCACATATGCACTTTCACGCGTTGCGGAACTGAATACCAGGGAATGCCAGAGCAGGCCCCGCTCATCAATAAAGGAATAGGCACTTACGCCTTGAAAAACTTGAAAGAATGATTAGCATTGAGCGAGTCGGTGCGGACTTCGAATTTCTGTCCGTCGCTGGAGGTATGAAGTTGGTCTTGCGAACGCCGGTAGACATTGGGCAGTTCCATCCGGTCCATCGCTGCCACAATACGGTCATTGGCCGCCTGGACGTTTTCCAAAGAGAAGTACCAGTTAACGGCATGTTCCAGTTCGTTTTCAGTGATATGGGAGGATATTTGCGCCATCTTTCGGATGCCAATTCCGCATCCCAGCCCGATCACACCGGCGTAAAGGGAACGCTGAGAAACCGTTCGTCGGGTACGGCGTTGCTGCCAATGTTGCAGGTCATCCAAAAACCCACAATGCTGGTTAACGGTACCGAGCACTTCGGTTAACGGCACGTTGCGCCGTTCAGGGAAATACTGTTGCAGCGATTCGTTCTCCTGCTCTTCAAGCGCTGGCGTCGCAATTCGAAAGCCGCCATTTTCATTAAACTTCAAATGCGGGTTTTTCCCTTTAAGGGCATTGCTGTTTGTGGCCTGGTATTGTCCGTACAGTTTTTTCTCAAGCCCTTTCAGAACCGTATGTGGGTCAGTAAACGCCATGAGTCCTGCCCGTTCCAACAAAATTGCTTTGTCACGGTGCCAGCGCTCCTTACTGATCAAATAGTCGTCCAGTGGACGATATTTATACGAGTGCTGAAAGTTTAAGCTGCCGGACTTGATGCCGGTTGCCGTATGCATAAATAAAAAGGCCTTATACAGCGAAGGTCTAAACTTTTGGTCCTCGCCGCCCAGAACGGCTTTAGCTTCTTGCGGTTCCAGGAATGACAGCGGCGCTGTTTGATTAATGACGCCATTTTTTGACTGGAAATGTTCGATGGCCTGTTGCAATAACACGCCACTGGCATCAGCTTGGAAATTCAGCGCTTTGAGGATAGGTGACACACGGTTTTGCAAACGCAGCGAACGCTCTTCCAAAACGCCATAATAATCGCCTTGACTCAGTCCGCTCTCAAGGCTGGCTTTCAACTCCGACAACCCGTCTTCTTTTCTGCCTTGCAGCAATGCACGGATTTTATCGAGTTTTTCAGTGTCATTAAGCCCGTCATCGTTGGCCAATCGGCTAATTTGCCGCAAAACATCAAAAACGTCACCATCGAGTCTTGACAGCAGCCCCGATAACGATTGGTTACGCACCCTCTGCTGTTCATAACTCGGTTCCTTATGCTCGCGTTGGGCGCTATTTTGGAAGGATTGGACAACGCTGGGCACGACATCGACCAGATTGTCCTGCAACCGGGAATACTGGTGCGCTATGAACGCGGCGACATGGACATAACGGTCTTCTTCAGACCGCTGGTTCAACTGAAATATCTTGGCTTTTATGACACTGCCCGCGTAATAACGGATGCCTTCATAGTTAAGGTTCATCACCGATAACACGGGTGTCAGTTCCCGATATAACTCTGCGAGATAATCCAGGTCATTGGCCTTTTCCCTGGCCTTGGTGGGTTTAGTGGATTGCGACAAATTTTTCAGCAAGGTCAGTTTATAACGCGTCGGTTTGGTGGGCTGATCGTTCCCACTTTCAGCCTGTACAAAAAGGCTATCAATAAGCCTCTTCATGTCAGGTGTTAAAACACCCTTGACCAGCGCCACTAATTCCCGCTGATGCTGGTTCAGGGATGACAAAATGAGTTCTGCCAACCGATGATAGCCGGGTATCTGTACCTTATTGCGGACCAGCAAATCGACGCAACGCCAAAAAATCAATTTGGGCTTCAGCTGCGCCCGTGCCATGTTGGTAATTTCTTCGCTTATGAACTTTTCAGCAGCGGTATCAAAGCGTTTGAAGCTATAAAACTCCAAGATGAGATGTTCATGCCGTAACCGTGTTGTTTTCGTATAGTTTTGAGGTACAAAACTTTCTTCGGGTAAGGCCAGTTGCCGGGCGATGGTTTCAACATCCCGCTGATGAAAATGACCGGGGGCAAAAAAGCATTTTGTCGCCTTGAAATAACCACCCACCACAAAAAAACCAATGCGGCTGGATGGGTTACGAAAATCATCGGCCAGTGTTCGTAGGGCTTTGGGTAACTCAAAAAACTGCTTGCGTTGCACGCTGTCAAACTGAGGTGGCAAGTCAAACAACCGTTGCTCAGTGGCACTTAATATTCGCATTCTCGGCATAGGCCGTATTCACACCTTGAGTTATTGGTTAAACCCAAGAGGGTTTTTAGCGTTTTTTGAACGAAAAAGAAATCTTGTCCAAGACAGGAATAGTAGGGTTTCTGAAAAAACGTCACTAAGGAAAATAGGAGCTAAATCCGGCCTTCTTCAATCGCTTTGTAATAAGTGCGCCTGCCAATACCTACTTCAGAAACTGCTTTGCTAACACTGGTACCGCCATCGACAAGTGCCTGCACTTGCTGCAACTTCGTTTCTTCAATCGGTTTACGGCCTTTGTATTTACCGCCATCTTTTGCGACACTAATCCCTTCCCGTTGGCGTTCCAACATAATTCCCTTTTCAAACTCGGCGATAGCGGCCAGCATGGTGAGCATCAATTGTCCGGTCGGGGTTTTTGTATCCAAATTGATATTTAGGACTTCAAAGTCTGCGCCTTTCTTTTTTATTTCTTCGGCAATACCCAATAAGTCTTTGGTTGACCGCGCTAACCTATCCAATTTTGTTACCGTGACGGTATCGCCTTTACGGATGTAATCCAGCATCTTCCGTAGCTCGGGTCGGCCACTATCACTGCCTGATAGCTTTTCCTTGAAAATTTCTTGGCAACCCGCTTTGTGCAACAACTCCAATTGGGCAGTCATGTTCTGCTCGGTAGTCGATACTCGGCAATAGCCAAATTTTGATGCACTCATTTTGTTGTTATTTTGTGCGCTTAGAATGTGTGCATATTATAGGCTGTGCATTTGACCAATTTCAACTACAAATGCACACATTTTAGCCACTTTTACGTGTGCAGCTAGACCAAGATCCAAATGCACAGCTATCTGCGGGAAGAAACCGATGATGAACGCGTCGTATATTTTGATTTTCGATGCTCCATTTCGAAAAGATGATGAAAAATACAAAACAAAGCTAAAAAACGGATTTTTAAAATCCTATGGTGCGTTACGTACCTTTATGCAGAATAACCCGATGTGCCTCCGCCAATGCCAACTTCTTTTTCAGTTCAACTACTTCTCCGCGTAACCGAATTAGCTCGTCATTCACCTCGATGCCTTTACTGTCCTTTTCACCCATTGGCTTGAGTTGGTCAATCCATTTGTACAGAGTGCTTTCCCCAATACCCAGGCTTCTTGATGCTTCTGGAGCTGATTGCTTGCCTTCAGCCACCACAACACTGCGGCTGCCTTGAATTCTTCGGTATACGTTTTTCTGGTTTTGTTTGTCATCAGATACACCTTTTTCTCTGTAGAATACTTCAAAAAATGTGTCCTGATTAGTGTATATCGATCAGCATAGTTAAGCGACACATAAAATGTGAATT
>JAYVGW010000081.1:0-10703 GCA_043771735.1 Methyloglobulus sp. | reverse complement strand
ATGATTAACATCGGAAAGTGCTAGGAAAGGCCTTGCAAACCGCGTCCCGCTTAAGGAATTTGAAATAAGGCTAGTGTATCGTATAGCAAAATTTCAACTACAGAAGAACCTCATGAAACCCCATCATTTAGGCGTTTGCGCCGTGCTTTTAACGATCTCGTTCGCATCTAGAGCGTGGTCTGAAGCACAAAGGACGCAAGAATTAAAAGGTATTGCTAGCAATGGTGCGGCATTAATAAGTAGCACGGCAGCTCGAATGGATTTTGGCAGTGCCGGACTACCGGCTACCGCACCGATGAACATTCCCTCGGGGCCTGGGGCTGCCACTAAAGGCGTGTTCGGGCCAGCGGTAAATTGGCCCGTTATACCGATTCATTTGACATTGTTGCCGGACGGGCGCGTATTGAGTTTTGGCTCAGATCAGGCTGGCCTGCAAGGGGCATTGGTCCATGCTGTTTGGGATCCAAGCTTAGGCACTGACGCTACTGCGCATACAGTTCTTCCCAATACCGTCAGCACCGATATTTTTTGCGCTGGCCAAACCGTCATTTCGTCAACGGGTGAAACATTAATTACTGGCGGTGACACGACAATTAACGGCATTCGCAACTATTCGGTCGCCGACACCACTTTTTATGACTACTTGACCGGAACGATGCGTTCTGGTCAGCCAATGGCTTTCAAGCGCTGGTATGCAACATTAGTTGCGCTGGGAAATGGTGACGTTGCGGTTTTAGGTGGACGCAGCGAGTTAGATACTTCCGTCTATGCTTCGACTCCAGAGATATACACTCCAGGGGTCGGTTTTAGGACCTTGTCTGGGGCTATTAATGAAGACGCTTACGGAGGGAATGGCAATTATTTATGGTGGTATCCGCAAGGTTTCTTGGCACCTAACGGCAAGGTGTTCATTATCGCCCACTCAGGGCAGACTTTTTGGCTAGATCCTGCGGGTAACGGCTCTATCGCTAGGTTAAATAAGGTGACTGCTCCTGTGGGAAGCTTTACTTTGCCCAGTTTAATGTACGCGCCGGGCAAAATTTTGTCCCTACTTGAAGGCAAAAAAGTCGTGGCATTTGATTTGAATGGCCCGAAAGTAAAGATGAGGGCAGTTGCGGACAGAAGCCATGAACGCATATTCTCCGGCACTACTTTGTTGGCAGACGGTAAAGTTTTTGTCAACGGTGGTTCTGAGGTCTATAACCAGCTTCAAGGTGTCGCTTATCATACTGAAATCTGGAATCCTAAAACCGGAAAATGGAGGCTTGGCGCGAGTGCCAGTAAAGCGCGGTTGTACCACTCGAATGCGTTGCTATTGCCTGATGGCACTGTATTAACGGGCGGCGGCGGCGCACCAGGCCCCGTAACAAATTTGAATGCAGAAATTTATTATCCGCCTTATTTGTACAAACGTGGCACTTCTGCCGCAGTAACTTCCCGTCCAAATATTATCAAGGCACCCCAAAAAATAGCTTGGAATCGAGTCTTTCCCGTTACTTTTCAGTCATCGACAAAAATTAGCCGCGTGACGTTTGTGAGGTCAGGATCTTCAACCCATGATTTGAATGTTGACCAACGTTTTATGGAACTTAAGTTTGCTAAAGTTAACAAAAATACCATTCGCGTGAAAGGGCCTAAGAATAGAAACATTGCCCCGCCAGGGTATTATATGATGTTTCTTTTTGACCGGAACGGCGTGCCTTCGGTATCGTCAATGATTCATTTGCAAAGCTGACCTGCCGAATAACAGCTAAGATTCAGCTTTTTGCTCGCGGGCAAGCAGGTTTTGCACGGCGATTAGTGGGTTCAGGTTTTCGTACAAGACCTTATAGGTTTGTTCGGTGATGGGCATGTCTATGTTATGCCGTTTGGCGAGCAATAAAGTTTCCTTGGCTGCTGAGATGCCTTCAATTTCCTGCCCTATCTCGCTGATGATAGCGCTTCGGCTTTTGCCCTGACCCAAAGCGAGGCCGAAACGGCGATTCCTGGATTGGTTGTCGGTACAGGTCAAGACCAGGTCGCCCAAACCAGCAAGGCCAATGAAAGTTTCCTGCTTGCCCCCTAGTTTAATACCCAGTCGCATGATTTCGTTGAGGCCACGCGTAATCAACGCTGCACGGGTATTAGCGCCAAAGCCCAGGCCATCGGCGATACCAGCGGCAATTGCCAGCACATTCTTAACCGCGCCGCCTACCTCTACGCCAATAATATCGGTGCTGGTGTACGCCCTAAAGCGATCACTGTGCATGATGTCCGCTAATTGGTCCGCAAATTCGGCTTGCTTTGAGGCAATAGTAATGGCCGTAGGAAGGTTTGCAGCGACCTCACGGGCAAAAGTGGGGCCTGAAAGGATCGCGGCAGGTGTGTTTGGTGAGAAGACATCGGCGACGACTTGATGCAGCAAGGAGCCGTCTTCGGGGTTAAAGCCTTTGGTCGCCCAGGCTATTTTTATATCTTTAGCCTGGACATGGGGCTTGAGATCAAGCAGCGTGCTTTTGAAAGCGTGGCTAGGCACCGATAATAAGATAAGGTCGCTAAACTCTGCGGCTTGCTTCAGGTCGGAGGTAACGGTTATTTGTTCTGGAAAGGCTATATCAGGCAGATAACGCTGATTTTTCCTTGCTTTGCCAAGGGTCGAAATATGTTCTTCGTTATGCCCCCACAACATGACCTGACAACCGTTTCTGGCAGCCAGGATGGCGAGTGCCGTACCCCAGGAACCCGCGCCGAGCAGGGTTATTTTTTGGCTCAAGCTTATTGACCAACCAAGCTAATTGATGCTGTTCGATCCAGCGGCTTGTTGCTGTACTTGTTGCAGGTGCTGGCCGTACAGCGCATCAAAATTGACCGGTGCGAGCAGCAACTGGGGAAAGCCGCCTTTTGCGACCAGATCAGAGACGACTTCCCGCGCATAAGGAAACAGGATGTTCGGGCAAAAGCTGCCCAGCATAGGGCCCATTTCTTGTTCGGTGAAATTATCCAGGGTAAAGATGCCCGCTTGGTTGACTTCGACCAGATAAGCGGTAATGTCCACGCTTTTAACGGTGATAGTCACGGTAAGGCTGACTTCAAAGACAGTCTCGTCCAGCTTGTCAACATGCGTACCCAGGTTGAAATCTACCGCTGGCTCCCATTTCTCCCGAAAAATTTTTGGCGCATTGGGCGTTTCAAAAGACAGGTCTTTGGTGTAAACCTTCTGGATGGAAAATTGTTTTTCTGGGGCGTTAATTTCTTCGGCCATGAGTAATGTGTAGGATATGGGTTATGGTATTAAGTTTGCTTACGCTTATCAAGCGGCGTTCTTGTTTTTGCGGTTTACCTTAATCGGCAACTTATAATCTTCCTGCCAGGATTGCATGCCGCCAGTGATGACAAACACGTCCTTATGCCCCGCTTTGGTGATTATTTTTCCAGTCGTGGCTGAACGTGTGCCGTCCTGGCAAACAATCAGGACTTGATTGTTTTTGTAGGCATCAAAGCTGGATATTTGTTCCTTTATTTTACTCAGCGGCAGGTTGACAGCGCTTTCGATATGGCCTTTATTGAACTCATCGTGTTCGCGCACGTCAATAACTACGGTATTGCCATTGTTCATTTTGGTTACGGCCAGCAAGGGCGATACGAAACCAAATTTTTTAAGCGCCGAGTCAAATAATTCCTGAATCAACAAATAAGTCACCACCACTAGCGCAAGTGCCAAAATATAGTGGTTTAAGATGAATTCTATGAGGCGGTCTGGGGTAAATGTTTCTGATAATGGCATGATAATGAAGGGTGTTTGCTTTATTGATTTTATTAAATGAGGGAATTCGGTTGGGGTGTTTTTACACAACCATGCTAGCGCATATTTTAGTATAATGCCCTCTGTTTGCGCGTGTTCATTCCAACAAGATCACAGTAATCCCGATAAATGCCGCAGATGATACCTTATTTTGGCGTGTTTCGGGTAATGTTTGTGGAATTGCCCACAAAAGATTTTTAGTCCCCTGGTGAAGGGGATTTATATGTTAAATACATGGAGATAAAAAGTAAGATGTCGAGTCGCCCTAAACCTGTTGTGTTGCTGATCCTGGATGGATTTGGTTATTCCACGGAGCAAGAAAATAATGCCATTGCGATGGCGAATACCCCGTGCTGGGACAGTTTGCAGAAAGACTGCCCGATGACTTTGCTGGATTGCGCCGGGGAAGTGGTCGGTTTGCCGGATGGGCAAATGGGCAATTCGGAAGTCGGGCATATCCATATCGGCACAGGCCGCTACGTGCCGCAGGATTTCTCCAAGGTCAACGATGCGATCAAAGACGGCAGTTTTTTCACCAATCCGGTGCTGTGCCAAGCGGTTGATGCCGCCAAAGACAAAGGTAAGGCGCTGCATATAATGGGTTTATTGTCTCCAGGCGGAGTGCATAGCCATGAAAGCCAAATTATAGCGATGATCGAATTGGCCGCAAAACGTGGGCTGCGGAACATCTACCTGCACGCGTTTTTGGATGGGCGGGATGTCCCGCCCCAAAGCGCTGCGTCTTCCATTGCGTTATTGGAAGCAAAATTCAAGGCACTGGGCATAGGCAGGATTGCGTCTATTGTCGGGCGTTTTTACGCGATGGACAGGGATAAACGCTGGGATCGGGTCAAGCAAGGCTACGATTTGATCGTAAAAGGCGAAGGCAGCCATCGCGTAAGCTCTGCGCTTGAGGGTTTAAACGCGTCATACGCCCGAGGCGAGAATGATGAATTTGTCCTGCCTACAGTGATTTTGGATGCTGACGGTCAGGCTACGAAGCTCGATCCTGAAGATTCAGTAGTGTTCATGAATTTCCGTGCCGATAGGGCCAGGGAAATATCCCAAGCCATAACTGATGCTGATTTTGTCGGATTCGACCGTGGCCATGCGCCGCACAAAAGTGTCTACGCTACACTAACGGAATATCACGAAGATTTTGCTTATCCGGTCGCGTTTCCGTCCGTAGACATCAAAAACAGCCTGGGCGAATATTTGTCTAACCTGGGCATGACCCAGTTGCGTCTGGCAGAAACAGAAAAATATGCCCACGTCACGTTCTTTTTTAACGGCGGCGTTGATGCCAGTTTTCCAGGTGAAGACCGGATACTGATTCCTTCGCCGAATGTCAGGACGTACGACTTGCAGCCGGAAATGAGCTTGCCGGAAGTGACTGATCGCTTGGTTGAGGCCATTAAGGGCGGTAAATACGATGTCATTATCTGCAACTGGGCTAATGGCGACATGGTCGGGCATACCGGGATTATTCCTGCGGCCATCAAGGCAGTGGAGGCGATAGACACCTCCTTGCAACATGTCGTTGATGCGCTAAAAAGCGTCGGCGGAAAAATGCTGATAACCGCCGACCACGGCAATATCGAGCAAATGGTCGATGATGATGGCCTGGTCCAGACTGCCCACAGCACCAACCCGGTGCCGCTGGTTTATGTTTGCGGGGAAGGCAAGCTGGCTTCAGGCGGCAGCTTGAAAGATTTGGCCCCTACCCTGTTGGCGATACTAGGTGTTGGACAACCTGCGGAAATGAACGGTAGATCGCTTATCGTATCCACCTGATGTGGGCATGTGGAAATATCTAGTTTTTTATTTTCTGCTAAGCTTAACTGCTGGATTAGCTTACGCTGAAGAGCTAAGTGCTAGTCAGCAGCAAAGTGACACTGGCCCAGATGTGCCGGACACCGCTAACCAGCAAGAACTGGAGCAGAAAAAAGACCAGTTGCTCGGATTATTGGCCCAGGTTGATGAACGGTACGGCGATGTTGCGGCTTCATTGAAGTCGATAAAAGAGCAGATTGAACTGACCAGCAGTAGCCTTGACAAGATTCGGAGGAAGATAAATTCTTACCAAGGCCAAATCAGGCAATTGGATAAGGAAGTCGCAGGACAAGTTAAGGCAGCTTATGCAATGGGTCAGCAATCGAAATTAAAATTGATGCTTAATCAACAAGATCCGGCATTATCTGGCCGAATGATGGTATATTATGAGTATTTGAATAAGGCGAGGATAGAAAAGCTTGCCAATATCCAACAAACCATTAAATATTTGGATCAGTTGGACAAAGACAAGCAAGCGGAAACCGAATTACTGGAAAAAAATCTGGGGCAAAAAAAATCAGAACAAGTGGCCTTGGATGAAGTAAAAAAGCAGAGGAATGGCCTCGTTGCGCGGTTGAACGACGATTTTTATTCCGAAGAAGACCAGCTAAGCCTTCTGAAAGAAAGTGAAAATAAACTGATAAACCTTATCCAAACATTGGAAAATGAAGCGGATGAGGGCAATCAAGAGGTTGAGACGGCCAGTCCTGATGCGGTTAGTCCAGGAAACACGGAGAGTTTTCCTAAGCTAGCCGGAGATTTTTCGGCGTTAAAGGGCGAACTCCCCTTGCCCGTAACAGGCAAATTGGCAAGTATGGTCGGCAGTTCTTCCTCGGAGGACATGTGGAAAGGCGTTTTAATCAATGCAAAGGAAGGCGCTGATATACACGCGGTAACGAAAGGAAAAATTGCCTACGCAGGTACTTTAAAGGGCTATGGGCTGTTGATTATTGTTGAGCATGACAAGGAATTTATGACGCTGTACGCATTTAACCAAAGCCTCTATAAGCACAAGGGGGACTGGGTCGAAGCGGGGGATGTCATCGCTTCAGTAGGCCAAAGCGGTGGGCGTACCAAACCTGGACTGTATTTTGAAATACGCAGGAATGGTAAACCGATTGATCCGTTACTTTGGTGTCGTAACTAGACGTTGTTAAAGCCTGCCCATATACTGAAGTAAGTATGTGAAATTTGATGGGTGGCAATTTTTCTGTATATATGGTTTTGACGGATAACCAAGTTAGCATCTAAGGCTTTCAAGATTGTCCCAAAAGTAAAGATTTGTAGTGGTTGGAGTATAAAGGCGCATGCTAAAAAAGAAGAGTCTATTTATTTTGTCCTTAGGGATTATGTTGGGTGTTTTCATGGGCATCTGCGGTAGCGTATTTGCTGAAAAGGACAAAAATGAGGTAGCGGTAGATTCCGAGGCATTGCCTTTTGAGGATTTACGGACATTTACAGAAATTTTTGGCCGCATCAAGCGGGATTATGTCGAGCCTGTCTCGGACAAAAAATTACTGGAAGATGCAATCCGGGGTATGTTGACCGGGCTTGATCCCCACTCGGCCTACCTGATTTCTGAGGAATATCAGGAACTAAAAGAAGGCACAACTGGCCAGTTTGGCGGCCTTGGCATTGAAGTGACCATGGAAAATGGCTTCATCAAAGTCGTATCGCCTATTGATGACACGCCTGCCCAAAAAGCGGGAATAAAGACCGGTGACCTGATTGTCAGACTTGACGATGAGCCGGTAAAAGGCATGTCCTTGGCCGATGCCGTCAAAAAAATGCGCGGTGAGCCAGGCAGCAAAATTGTGCTGACCGTGGTGCGCGAGGGTGCGGAAGCGCCCCTTAAACTTACCTTGGTTCGCGCAGTCATTAAAGTCCAAAGCGTAAAAAGCCGACTGCTGGAAAAGAATTATGGTTACTTGCGCGTCAGTAGTTTCCAATCTGGCACTGGGGAAAGCCTGAAAGAAGCCTTGACTAGCCTGAAAAAAGAAAACAGCGGCAACCTCAAAGGTTTGATCCTGGACCTAAGGAATAATCCAGGCGGCGTCTTGAATGCAGCGGTTGATGTCAGCGATGCCTTCCTGAAAAGTGGACTTATTGTCTACACCGAAGGGCGTATTGAAAATTCCGAAATGCGCTTTAATGCCTCGCCCGACGACCTGATTGACGGTGCGCCGATGGTTGTGTTGATTAATGCAGGTTCCGCATCGGCTTCGGAGATTGTGGCAGGTGCGTTGCAAGACCAAAAACGTGCCGTGATTATGGGCGAAAAATCGTTCGGCAAAGGTTCCGTGCAAACCATATTGCCAACCAGCAATGGCGCCGCCGTCAAGCTCACGACAGCTAGATATTACACGCCATCCGGCAGGTCTATCCAGGCCGAAGGCATTGAGCCTGACATCGCACTGGCAAATGTCAAGTTAGAATCCCTTGATAAGAGCGAGTTCGATCCGGTAAAAGAAGCCGACTTGTCGCATCACTTACAGAACGGTAAAGCAAAGGAAATGGCGAAACAGGCCGATGCAGAAAAAGCCAAAGAAGCTGCGGAATATAAGGATTATCCGCTTTATCAGGCGCTTACCTTGTTGAAAGGTATTAGTATTGTAAATAAGTAACATGGCTCTATACTTTGCACAGGTTGAAAAATATCAAACTCTGTAAATTCAATTGGTTATTAAAAGCAAGCACCCTTTAACCTGTGGCTTGTTAATAGCCATGATAAGTAATACTGACCTGTTTAGGATATTGGTAACAATAAACCCGACCTCAGTTAGCCTTTATAGGTTGGCTGGTGTCGGGTTTTTTTATGGGAAACTGGGTAAGGTCGATTTTTTTTGTATCGTAACTTCACCGCAGAACAGGGGGCATGTGCCCAGTCCGCAGAATCAATTCAACCTGGCTCCATTGATTCAGCGTTTTGTTAGGCAAGCAATTTATCATAGTCTGCGTGACTACCAATCCAAAACCATTGAACGCCATGATCCACAGGGATACCAAGGCCCCGATATCCCAGGCTTACCCGAACGCTACGAAATGCCCCATTTTTAACGGGTTTGAATTGTAATGAAGGGTGACAGGGATAGTTCGTAGTTATTACGCGCCTGTTGCTGAATTTCGACAGGCAAAGCGTCGAAATATCGCCAAAACTTCGAAGATGTAAAATGTTTCAAGGCTCACGAGCCATGCCATTTTGATATTCAGCAAGTGCTTCGGAGGCTAACGCATTTAATTTTCCTGCGTTGGCATCGGCTTCTATCTGTGCATCCCAAACAGACTCGTCAAGCTTGGCAAACCATTGACGAAATTCCGCTAACTCGTGTGTTGGCAATTGCTCGTTCAATAGATTGTATAGAAAGCATAAAAACTCCCGTGTGCTTATTTTATTCTAGCGCGACTCTAAAAAAGGGTATTTGGTAAAATCCGTGTAACAATCAACTTCATCAGTTCCGATTATTACGGGTTACGGGTTACGGGTTCATCCAAACCAGAAAATTATGGCGTATCACAGGCTCAGTTGTTTTAAACTAAGAGGTAACTTATCCATCATCGGCCTTGTTGCGGCTTAATAAAAAGGGATCATACATATCATGTCACACATACACGATCAAGCACTACCTGAAGGCACTCAACTCGGCGTTTACGAAATTAAAGAAGCCTCAAGAATTGATGCGTTCGATATTACCTATCGTGCCTGGAATCACCATCTTAAAGGGTGGGTGGCAATACAGGAGTATTTTCCTCACGATTTCGCCATTCGCGCAAACGATGGTCTTGGCATCGAATCCAAGCCCCCAAGCGATAAAGAAAATTTTGACTATGGATTAAAGGTATTTTTGGATCAGGCTGAGATTCTCACACAAATCGAACACCCCAATATTGTCAAGGCTGAGAACATCTTGCAATTCAATGGAACTGCTTACCTTATTATGGACTACCAAGAAGGTGCGCCGCTTTCCAAGCTAGTGCGGTCTCCGGCAACATTTGCCGAAACAGAATTAAAATTCATCCTGGTCTCAATCCTGAATGCCCTACAGAAAGTCCATGAATACAAAATTGTGCATGGTGGCATCCAGCCAGAAACGATTATTTTGGGCAAGAATGGCGAACCGTCGTTGACCGATTTCGCCGGTGCCAGATTGGCTTTCGCTGCACACACAGCGAAGCTCGCAGGCGAACTCGCCCCCGGTTACGCACCGCCAGAACTCTATGAACACGTTTATGAGCCAAGGCCCGCCAGCGATTTTTATGCCCTGGGCGCAACGATGTATTATTGTATTACGCATAACCAACCCGCTACCGCTCAGGGTCGGATAATGGCTTTAAGCAAAGGCGAACCCGACCCGATTGCTTCCCTATCCGGCTCTGCGGACGCCACGTATAGCGCGGAGTTGTTGCAAGCAATAGATTGGATGCTACGGCCTGAACATAATGATCGACCGCATTCAGCGGCCGAGATTCTAGCGCTATTAAAATCAGGGGCTATCACCGACCAAGCTGGACAGGTAACTTCCAAGCAAGAAGCCATAGATGTTGCCAATAGTGGTCCGATTGCTAAGAATCCCGTATGGATAGGTGTCATGATCGGGATAGTTGGATTGGTTATTGTTGGATTATGGTTTGGCAAAAAAACTTCAGAAAATAAGTGGCGACAAAACTAATACAGTCACTGCGGAGCATTTATCCCAAGGTAATCCCAACAAAATCACAGTCACACCAGCGATAAAAGAGGATCAATCCGTCGCTCTGACCACCACCCAATCAAGTCAAGAATCTGGCCCAGACAAAATATCCGAACACACCCAAAAAGAAAAAAACGAGCCTGAAAAACAGCCAAAGCAAGCCGACGCAGAAATTCGCCTAAGGACAAGCGCTGACGACAATCAACCCCAAGGCGGCATAGGGGCGGAAAGCACGTCTTTTCCGGCAAGCAAACCTGTTTCCAAACCAGTGCTTAAGGGCAAAATTGCAACCGATCAGAAATCTGGCAGAAATCAAAAGATAGCAGTGACTGATAAAACACTGCATCGGTCCAAGAAGCAGAATTTGTCGGCAAAGCGAACCGACAAAGGTTCAGTTAAAG
>JAYVGW010000080.1:0-24957 GCA_043771735.1 Methyloglobulus sp. | reverse complement strand
CATGCTGCCCCGCTTTGCTTATGTTGCCGTACGGACACCTCCTATGCCAGGCCGTCTTTTGAAATTAGCTGAGGCTTATGGGTAATCAGGTATACCTTTGAGGCCATCACTTCAATTCTCGAGGGCCAACCTATCTTGCTGGCGAGGCATATTACTGAGAACAATCTAGAAAGTGAACGCATTCACCAATCTGGGCAAGATGGGGCAATCCGCCCAAAAACAACTGACCCCCTAGTTTACCGCGACAATCTTACTGGATTGCATGACCGTCTCGGCTTTTTTGGTACACAGAAGAACATCTGTTAATCCCCAGGTGCGATCAACACCCGGAGGCTATCGTCTGTATTGACCTTGATCGGCTAAGGTTGGTTAATGCCAAATATGGCGACAAGACCGGTTATCATCTCATTCTCGAAGCAGCCAATCTTTTCAAAAATAATTTCCGTAAAAACGATCTGCTGGGCCGTATCGGTGGTGATGAATTTCTCGCTTTATTGGTCAATATGGACAGCGCAAATACATTCAAAATTTAAGGGAGTCGCTATTTTTGCCGCTTGCTTGGGCTGGGATGCCCAAAACAAGCTTTCGCAAAAACAGCGACTCCCCGCACCGTTAGGACAAAATTGCCGAGGAAAGCCGAAAACGGTTGCCAGCCGACCAGATTAAGCCATTCTGCCAAAGTTGGTTCATATAAACCTAAAATGTTGGTGCATTTCAACCATAGTTGAACCAGAATTTGTAGAAACTATGGTTTCCATTAATTTTTTTTGTACTGAAATTAGGTAGAACCCCTTATTTTCTGTGCCGAACAATGCTGCGAATTTAATTGCCATTAAGAAAAATAAAATGGCATGTTAATTGCTTATTAATATTTAAGTAGCCTGACTTCACTAACCTCCGCGAGAGGCAGAATTTATATGTTGGTTAATCCAATTTTTTGTGTAGTTACAACCCTAAGCGCCATAAAATTATGATCACTAAAGCCTCAGTCGTTATGGTTCTAATTGCTACTCTATTGAGTGGTTGTCATCCAGATGCGCCAGAAAAAGTAGAAGAATCTCCTATTCTGAAAGCCACTACTCCCCTCCGTGAAGACACTTCTGTCACGAAAGAATATGTGTGTCAGATCCATGCCATCAGGCATATTGAAGTCAGGGCATTGGAAAGGGGGTATTTGCAGAATATATTTGTGGATGAAGGCCAATGGGTGCATAAGGGACAGCCCATGTTCAAGATCATGCCCAATATCTATCAAGCAGAGCTTTTAAAGGCAAAAGCCGAAGCGAATAACATGAATATCGAATACCTTAATACCAAGGGCTTGGCTGACCAAAAAATCGTATCGGTCAATGAATTGGCGTTGGCAAAAGCAAAGCTGGATAAGGCTAGCGCGGAAGTGACAATGGCGGAAACCCGTCTGGGCTTTACCGATATCAATGCGCCTTTTGATGGCATTATGGATCATTTAGCGGCGAGAAATGGAAGCCTACTCGATGAAGGCGCATTGTTAACCACACTGTCTGACATCAGTAAATTATGGGTCTATTTCAACGTCCCAGAAGCCGAATATCTAGATCTCAAGATACAAAAACCTGACGATGAGCACACCAAAGTGCAGCTAAAGATGGCAAATGGCCAGATTTTCAATCAAACGGGTGTCATTGAAACCATTGAGGCTGATTTTGATAATACCTCTGGAAATATCGAATTTCGTGCCACGTTCCCTAATCCGAACAAATTGCTCAGGCATGGGGAGACGGGTACGATTTTAATGCTCAAGCCCTATAAAAACGCCTTGCTTATCCCGCAAAAGGCAGTATTCGAAATTATGGATAAATCCTATGTCTACGTCGTCAACAAAGAAAATAAATTGGAGCAAAGACTGATCAAGATCGAAGTCGATTTACCGCATCTATTTATCGTAAAAGAAGGATTGAAGGACGATGACAAGATATTGCTCGAAGGCTTGCGCAAAGTGCATGCCGGTGAAGAGGTGAAGATCGATTTAATGTCACCGGAAAAGGTTCGTTCAGAATTGGAATTGTATACCGAGTAACCCTTTAGGATGACTGAAGCATGTTTAATATATTTATCAAAAGACCTGTCATGGCGATCGTGTTATCGCTCGTGTTTCTGTTCATGGGTTTGTTGGCAATCCGATCATTGCCCATTTCCCAGTTTCCGGATATTGCCCCGCCCCGCGTCATGGTTTCATTGGCGTATCCAGGTGCCAGTGCCGATGTCCTGGTGCAGTCGTCCCTGATTACGATCGAACGCGCCATTAATGGTGTTCCCGGCATGAAGTACATCGTCTCGGATGCGACCAGCGCCGGTGAAGCGACCATTCAAGTGCTGTTCGATCTGGGCGTTGATCCTAATATTGCTTTGGTTAACGTGAAGACGCGCCTGGATCAGGTCATGAGCCGTCTGCCAAAGTTGGTTCAATTGGAAGGGGTTGTTGTTGAGCGGGTGCAGCCCAGCATGCTCATGTACATCAATCTGTACAGCAAAGACAAAAACGCCGATCAAAAGTTATTATTCAACTATGCGTTGGCCTATGTTATCCCGGAAGTTCAGCGGGTCTATGGCATTGCCCAAGCAAAAATATTAGGCAGCCGCCAATATGCGATGCGGATATGGCTGAATCCGGATCGAATGAGGGCCTATAGCGTCTCGGTAGACGAGGTGATGGATGCCATTGCCAATCAAAGCATTATCGGACGACCTGGCCGACTGGGTCAAAGCACCGGCATTTCCGCCCAGTCCAAAGAGTATGTGCTGGTCTATCAAGGGCGATACAACAAGCCGGAACAATACGAAGACATTATCATCCGGGCCAACTCGGAAGGCGAGATACTGCACCTGAAAGACATTGCCAAAGTCGATCTCAGCAGCGAGTTTTATGATATTTATTCGGATAAAGATGGCTTTCCTTCTGCATCGATCGTGCTGAAACAAAACTACGGCAGTAATGCCAGCAAGGTCATCGAGGACGTGAAGGAAAAATTGCAAGAGTTGAAAAAGTCCTTCCCGGAGGATATGGATTACGAAATCAACTACGATGTATCGCGATTCGTTGATGCTTCCATCGAAAAAGTTCTGCACACTTTAGCGGAAGCGTTCGTACTGGTCTCCTTGGTGGTTTTTATTTTCCTAGGCGACTGGCGATCTACCTTGATCCCCATCCTTGCCGTACCGGTTTCGCTGGTCGGGGCATTCGCCGTTATGTCGGCGTTCGGGCTTTCCATCAATCTCATCACCCTGTTTGCCCTAGTGCTGGCCATCGGTATCGTGGTCGATGATGCCATTGTGGTGGTCGAAGCGGTGCATGCGAAAATGGAGGCTGAAAATGTTTCCCCCTATGTCGCGTCGAAAAAAGTATTGGGGGAAATCGGCGGTGCCATTGTTGCGATCACTTTGGTCATGACCTCGGTGTTCGTCCCCCTTGCTTTCATGACTGGGCCAGTTGGCGTGTTCTATCGGCAATTTTCCATCGCAATGGCCTCGTCGATCGTGATTTCGGCGATCGTCGCTTTATCGCTGGCTCCTGTTCTGTGCGCGATGATCCTTAAAAACACCCATGGTCAACCGAAACGGAAAACGCCGATAAGTCTTTTCATCGGTGCATTCAACGCCGTTTTCGAAAAGGTAACGGGACAATACGTTAACTTTCTCAATGTCGTTGTCATGAGGCGGCTTCTAACATTTTTGATATTGGGTGGGTTTTGCTTCGGTATTTATTCGGTCAGCCTAACGTTGCCTTCTGGTTTTATTCCCGGTGAAGACCAAGGCATGATTTATGCCATTATCCAAACACCCCCAGGCTCAACGCTGGAAGTGACCAACAAAGTGGCACGGGAAATAGAAAGCATAGCCAGCAAAATTGATGGCGTGCAATCGATTTCTTCTTTGGCGGGCTATGAAGTGCTCACAGAAGGACGCGGCTCCAACGCCGGCACGGTTATTATCAACCTGAAAGATTGGTCAGAGCGAAAACATTCCGTCCAAGATGTGATCGAGGAATTGGAGGAAAAAACCCATGACTTAGGCGCGATCATTGAGTTTTTTGAGCCCCCGGCAGTCCCTGGTTATGGCGCGGCATCCGGCTTGGCATTGCGCTTATTGGACAAGACCTTAGACACGGACTACCACGAGTTTGACAAACTTAACCAGACGTTCATGGCGGCGCTACGCAAGCGCAAAGAGCTGACCGGATTGTTTACCTTTTATGCGGCTAATTACCCGCAATACGAACTGGTCATCGACAATAAACTGGCCATGCAAAAAGGGGTATCCATCAATAAAGCCATGGATAACCTGGACATCATGATCGGCAGCACCTACGAGCAGGGCTTTATTCGCTTCAATAACTTTTTTAAGGTCTACGCCCAAGCCAGTCCTGAATTCCGGCGCTTCCCTGAGGATGTGTTGAAGTACTATGTGAAAAATGAAGAAGGCAAGATGGTGCCGTACTCCGCCTTCATGACCATGAAGAAACGGCAAGGCCCCAACGAGATCACCCGTTATAACCTCTACAATTCCGCCGCTATCCGTGCCGAGCCTGCCACTGGCTATACCAGCGGCGATGCCATCAAGGCGGTTCAGGAAGTAGCAGCCGCCACTTTGCCACGAGGTTTTGACATTGCGTGGGAAGGCCTATCATTTGACGAAGCCGCCAGGGGCAGTGAAGCGCTGGTGATCTTCGCAGTCGTGTTAGTGTTTGTATACCTGGTGTTAGCCGCACAGTACGAAAGCTTTATCTTACCGTTAGCGGTGTTATTTTCGCTGCCCCCCGGTATTTTCGGTGCTTTTTTCCTGCTGAAAACATTGGGCCTTGCCAACGATGTCTATGCGCAACTGGGGCTGGTTATGTTAATTGGTTTGCTCGGCAAAAACGCGGTATTGATTATCGAATTTGCGGTTCAGAAGCAAGCCCAAGGCATGACAGTTAAAGAGGCGGCGATTGCGGGCGCACAAGCGCGTTTTCGGCCGATTTTGATGACCTCCTTTGCGTTTATAGCCGGATTGATACCCTTGGCGGTGGCAACGGGGGCGGGGGCTGTCGGTAACAGGACGATTGGTACCTCTTCCTTGGGCGGGATGCTTTTCGGCACGGTGTTTGGCGTCATCCTTATTCCAGGGCTTTATTATATTTTTGCCAAAATGATAGAAGGGAAAGCCTTAATTAGAAACGAAGACCTTGATCCTTTAACAGAAAAATATCATTACGGTGTGGAAGATGATGCTCAAGATTAAAGTTTATCGTTTTATGGTATTGGGCATTATGGGATTAATGCTGCAAGCGTGCAGCATTCCGGCGATGATGAGCAAAAAGGCCGATTCTCATCTTCCTGACAGTTTTAATCAGGGACTTTCACAAAAGACCAATACGGCCACTGTGAAATGGAAGGAGTTTTTCGAAGATCCGCACTTATTAAAATTGATCGACACGGCGGTCACCAACAACAAAGAAGTCAATATCATGTTGCAGCGTATCAGCGTTGCGCAAAATGAGATTCAAGCGCGTAAAGGCGTTTATTTGCCGTTTGTTAATTTTGGTGCAGGAGTGGGTGGAGAAAAAGTCGGTAAATTTACCCGAAACGGAGCAGTAGAAGAAAACCTTGACATAGCAAATGGTCAGGCATTCCCGACGTTCTTAGGCAATTATCAATTTGGGCTATTTTCATCCTGGGAGCTTGACGTTTGGAAAAAACTGAGAAATGCGACAGAGGTGGCCAGGTTGGAATACATGGCTTCAATAGAAGGCAAACACTTTTTAGTGACGAATCTGGTTGCTGAAGTGGCAAATGCCTATTATGAGCTCATTACCTTAGATAATCAGTTGGAAAATTTAGAGCAAAACATTGCTATCCAGCAAAATGGTTTGGATATAGTCAAGCAATTACAATTTTATGCAAGATCAAATGCGCTTGCGGTCAAACGTTACGAAGCGGAAGTAACGAAAAACCAAAGCAAAAGGTATGAAATCAAGCAGCAGATTACTGTGGTTGAAAATCGAATCAACTTTCTGTTAGGTAGGACGCCCCGACCTATTCTACGAACGTCAGCTGGTTTTATGGATATCAAGCCAAAAATGCTTAACGCGGGTATTCCGTCGCAGTTGCTGCAAAACCGACCCGATATTAGGCAAGCGGAGTTTGAGCTTTCAGCGGCTGATTTAAATATCAAGGTGGCTAGAGCTAATTTCTATCCATCCTTCGGTATAAAAGCCGGAATCGGATTTGAGGCTTTCGCGCTTAAATTTCTGATTAATACGCCGGAGTCATTAGCGGCAAGTATCGCAGGCGAGATGGTCGCTCCATTGGTAAACAGGAATGCCATCATAGCCGAATATAAAAACTCAAATGCCAAGCAGATTCAAGCGGCTTATGAGTACGAGCAAAGTATTATCAAAGCTTATGCTGAAGTGTCCAATCAACTTTCAAATATAGACAATCTGGGTAAAAACTATCAGCTTAAGAAGAAGCAAGTGGACTTTCTCGTCCAATCAATTGATGTTTCAACGCAATTATTTAAATCTGCTCGTGCAGATTACTTGGATGTGCTATTAACTCAACGGGATGCCTTGGAAGCCAAAAAGGAGCTAATAGAAACGAAACAAAAGCAAATTATTGCCACAGTAGATCTTTATAAATCGCTTGGTGGAGGTTGGCAATAGTTGTAGATGCGATCTTGGCCGAAAGTTAGAAAGTCTGAGGTCTTTGCACGACCCCAAGCCCCCAAAACGGGTAAAATAAGTTCTTGGAAGAGCTGGATGGCATCCACCAGTTGATCGCCTGGAAAGCGATAGAGAAACAGTTGTTGCCACCACTAAAAATGCGGGGATATGCTCAAGTGTTCTTTTGTATTCAATTTGCATAAGTAATCCCTAAATAAACCATAATTTTCAGGCGAAATTGCCTTACTTAGGCTATAGGATAGGAGGGTGTCCCGCACATTACAGAAAGCCTTCTGAAACTATACAATTTCGTAATGTTTAGTTTTTCCGGCTGACCAGTCGGATTTTTATCAACAGTGCGAGGTCGTCGCAATACTGCTATGCCCTAGACATCCCCTCATCGCCAACGGATTGCCTGATCGACTGCGGTTGTGCCATGGATATGCCGAACGACAGGTTTAGTCATGATTGCGCAAGCTAAACACTTATTTATACGACTTCGCGTTGCACTACGAAGGAATCCTTACGCCTAGTCAAAAACACCCAAAGCCAACCTAGCCCCGCGCCGTGAATAACTTTCCAACTCCGGTAGGGAACTCAGAATGATTTCCGCTTGCCGCAATTGCCGAGCGGGTTAGCGATAGCATAATCCGACATTTTAATAAACAACCACCTTTATAACGGCATTCGCTTCAACCTGGATTGATTATTGTTTTAACTGGTTGAAAAGCACTAAGAACCCAGGCAATACAATAAGTACCAGCGGTATTTGGACAATAAGTCCAGACACAATAGCAATCGCTAGCGGTTGTAGCATTTCCGAACCTGCACCTATGCCCAATGCCAACGGCATGAGTGCAAGAATGGCGGCCACGGTGGTCATGGCAATCGGACGCATACGATTGTTACCGGCCATAATCATGCGTTGAACGCCCATCTCTGATTCAGGCAGGCTTTGATATTCCGAATAATAAAAGATACTGACCTCGGTGACGATGCCGATGACCATGGTCATGCCCATCATCGCGGTGATGTTCAATTCAGTAGCCGTCAGCCATAAGCCGATAAATACCGCCGCTACCGCCGACAAGGTGGTCAGCATCATTGCCAGCGCCACATGAAACTGTTCATACAAATACAGCAACAGGACAAAAACCAGCACCACCGCTGCGATAAACACGATAATCAGGTCATGGAAAGCGATGTGTTGCTGTTCATATAAACCGCCTAGCACATAATAAGCGTCATGCGGCAACATGCCGGGTTGATCCAGGGTTTTAATGACATCGGCAATAACAGAGCCCATATCCCGGCCGCTAATACGCGCGGTAACGGCCACCATGCGTTTTAAATTATCGCGGGTGATTTGCGCCTGTCCGGTCTCAGTGGTTATTTCCGCAATCCGTTTAAGCGGCACCCAATGGCCATCGGGGGCACGAATGCGCAGATTATCCAGCGTCCGCATCGCCCCGCGTTCGTTTGCCGGAATCCAGACACGCAAGTTGACCATCTTGGGGCCTTCCTGCAATTGGGTGGTAATAGTGCCCGCCAAATAATTATTAAGCGTTTGTGTGGCGGCATCCGGACTAAGCCCTTCCAGTGCGGCTTTATCCCGTAAAACCCGGATATTGACAGCATCCCCAGCAGGAATGACACCATTGTTAAGATCAACTACGCCCGGTATTTTTTCCAACGCCAGCGCCACTTTCGTCGCCAACTCTTTCAATAATTGTCCGTCATCGGCATACAGTTTGACTTCTATCGGTTGAGGGACGGCAGTTAAGTCGCCGATAATATCTTCCATCAGTTTGGCGAGTTCAATGCTCAAGCCGGGGATTTGACTGGCAATCTGCTCTCGAATACTGTCCATCACTTCATCCAGGCTGCGCCTGGGCAAAGGCTTTAAGCGCACAAAAAAGTCGCCCTCATTGGCTTCGGTGATAAAGCCGCCCAAACTGTTACCGGTACGGCGCGAATAAGTCTCCACTTCGGGCGTGTGATGCAGAATTGTTTCAACCTGTCTCAGCAACCGGTCCGTCTCCGATACCGACGTACCCGGCGCGGCGCGGTAATCAAGAATAAAGCCACCTTCATCCATGGATGGCATAAACCCCGATCCGGTTTGCTGCCAGCCAAAGAACCCGGCGGCCAGCAACGGAAGCAACGCGGTCAATATCAGCCAGGGTCTTGGCAATATCACTTGCAACAGGTCTTGATAGCGTTGATGAAACCAGTGCGTCAGCGCACCGTTTTCTTCCTGTTCGGTATCTTTTTGTGTCAGGGTATGCGCAGCCAGCAAAGGCACGGCCAGCCACGCCACGATAAAAGAGATGAATAAAGCGGAAGCGATAGTGATCGACAGCGCTTTAAAAAAACTGCCGCTGACGCCGGATAAAAAAGCCAATGGCGCAAAAATAATGATCGTCGATGCCGATGAGCCTGCCAGCGGTTTGGTGAATTCGCTGGCGGCCAGATGAATCCGCTCCTGATAAGTCCCCGACGCTTCCCGCAGGCGGCGGATGATATGTTCGATCATGACAATCGCGTCATCGATAATCAGCGCTACAGCAGCCGCCATGCCACCCAGGGTCATAATGTTAAAGCCGATCCCCAGTAAATGAATGATCAGTACGGTCGCCGCTAACGCCATGGGCACGGTAATGGCAGCAATCAAGGTGACCTTAATATTTCGTAAAAACCCCAGCAAGGTGACAACGGCCAACCCCAAGCCAATTAGCAAGGCTTCTTTAACACTTAAGGCAGAGGCGACAATCAAATCGCTTTGGTCATACCACAAAGCGATTTTAATGTCGGCAGGAAGCTTCTGTTTGATGCTCTCCAGTTGCGATTGTGCGTTGCGGGCAATGTCAACCGTGCTGCTACCCGGTTGTTGATTAATTTGAAACAGCACGGCATCGCGGCCCTCGGCGGTAATTCTCTGCCACTGCGGGGCGGTGGTTTTAACCACTTGCGCGACATCTTCAAGAAACACCAAGCCGTTTTGACCGCTGCGTAAAATAGTTTGGCCGATTTGTTCCGAACTCTGTAACTGCGTATTGGCCAACAACAGATACAACTTGTAGTTTTGCTCCAGCCGACCGACCGCCTGAATTACATTGGCTGTCGATAGGGCTTTAGCAACATCATCCAGACTTAAACCCAGGGCATTAATTCGCGCCGGATCGACCAGTACCTGATATTCCGCTATCGCACCGCCCAGTACATCGACTTTGGCAACGCCGGGAATAGCCGACAAGACCGGTCTAATTTGATACAGCGCTATGTCCCTAAGTTCAACCAAGTTGTGCGTGGCGGACGATAAACTGTAACCCAACACCGGAAATATGGTCGGATCCATGCCTTTGACCGCAAATGCCAAGGTGGTCGGCAATGTGGAGCGAATCTGATTAAGCGCCGATTCCACTTGCAGCATGGCCGACACCATATCGGTGTCCCACGCAAAGTTGATGGCAATATCGGCACTACCACGGCTGGTCGCCGAGCGCACTGTCAACACACCCGGCACGGCGCGTACCGCTTCTTCTACCGGCCAAGCCACCTGAACGGCCATGCGTTCGGCGGGCATGTCACCGGCATTGAGATTAATGACCACTCTGGGGAAAGTCACCTGGGGAAACAGGCTGACCGGCGTACGGTAAATTGCAAAGCAGCCAGCGATGGCAAGCATACTGAGCGCAAACAAAATGGAACGGCGATGCAAATACGCCCATTGGGTCATGGTGCGGCTTCCATGCCGGTATTATCGGCAGGCGTCACGGACACCGCCATATCGGATGCCAGTTCGTAGTTACCTAACACCACCACCTCGTCCTGCGCCTTTAAATCAGCCGCTATCACCTCAACTTGCAGGTCGTTTTCCAGGCCTATCTGTACTTGATGCTTAACGGCATGGCCGTTTTTAACCGTAAACAGGCTGTAGCCGCCATCATCGGGCAGCACCGCCTGCCTTGGCACCACTAAGGCATTGACCGTGGCGATCATAATCCGGCCTTCGACAAAATCATTGATTAACAAGGTTTGATTCAGCACCGGCCTGACAAAAACATTCAGCAGACGAGTGCTTGGATCAATCTGATGGGTGATAATTTCGATACGCCCCTCAACCGGCTCCGAAACCGGTGTATTCACGGGCGTAATAAGCACTTGCTGGCCAAGTTGCAGCTGGGCATAGTCCTCAGGCTCAATACCCAAGCGTACCATCCACTGATTTTGGTCAACCAGTTGTAACAGCGGCGCACCGGCCGCAACGATTTGTCCCTGTTGCACACTGACCAGATAGATAATCCCGGCATGTTCGGCGTTGATACGCTGTTCTTTACCAATACCGCGCTCAGCCAGATTTTTAAGCATCACCTTAGCTTGCGTAACACGCAATTGAGAGGCCACTAAATCCTGTTGGGTTGCCAGTTTCAGGCGTATGCGCTGTTGTAACAGCTGATTTTCACGCAGTGCGGCATTTAATTCGCTTTGGGCCTGCTCCAGCTGTAACACAGCATCCGTTCCGGGTTTCAGCAGGAGTAACACATCGCCTTTTTGAACAAGCTGGCCCTGATTGACCTGTATTTTTTCAATCAGGCTGGTATAGGGCACGCTGATCGTCGTCAACTTATCCGGAAACGGCAACACCATGCCATAGGCGGTCAGGGTTTCTTTGAGTTCGCCTTTCTGCAACTTGATGGTTTTTACCTGAGCAACCGGCTCCGGTTCGGAAACTGGCGTGTCAGAACCGGTTAAAGCATGCGGCTTTGCCAACCCAACAATCAGCGCACAGACCATGACTAACGCCAACAACGCAACTAGGACGATAGTGTTTTTAGAATAGGACTTCATAATTTTTTGCCATGAAAATCAGTAGGTAAATGATAAAGTCCGCTCGCCACCTCCAAGGCAATCCCCGCTTGCACTGCCTGCAATTCCAAGGTTAGCAGGTCAATTTTTTTATCCGTCAGGCTGTTCCAGGCCACATAATAATTCAGCACATCGGCCTGACCGCTGGCGCTGGCTGCTTGGTAGGCGTTAACCAGCCTAGCCAAATCGGGAATAGCATGGCGGACGGATTGAATTTGTTGATTTATCGACGCGATAGTGACCAATAATTCGGCAATGTCAGCTCTGGCTTGAAACACCCGGTTGCTATATTGATCGAACAGTTGTTGACGCGTCGCCCGTTCCAGCGCAATTTGACCTTGATTGCGGTCAAAAACAGGCAGCGTCATCGAAACGCCAAAGCCCACGGTATAGAGGTTGCTGTTATCCCGGGCATGATCAAAACCGATACTGATTTGCGGAAATTGCTGTAATACTGCGACATGCAGGCTTGCTTCCTGACTTTCATAGCCATGTTTTAATGCCATTAAATCCAGCCGCCGGTTGTCCATATCCTGTACTAAAGCGGCATAGGTCGGCGCGGTTATCTGGATAAGTAGCGCACTATCTTGTTGCAGGGTAACGGCCTCATGAGGCTTGAGCCCAAGCGCACGATTGAGGCGTTGTTGCTGCTGTTTTGTTTGCTGCTTAAGCGCCAGCAAGCGAATATCCAACAAATTTTTGGCGGAGACGGCAGCAACCCGCTCCAGTTCCGTGACCAAACCCAATGCAGCGGCTTCTTGCAAGCGCACACGGTTTTCCTCCAAGCGTTGCGCCATATCGGTGAGTAAAGCCTGTTGCTTGTGGTAAACGATCAATTGATAAGCGGCCAGCTTTGCGGCCTGGGCAAATTGCCATTCCTGCCAGGCAATTTGCAAATCAATAGCCTGTTGCTGTTTCTGGGCGGCGGCTATTTTATTCTGCCGCCAAATCAGCGCCGTTGCCTGCCAACTCAGGCCAAAACCAAAAGCATTATTCATGCCTAGATCGGTGCCACCGGAAGGCGCGGAAAACGTGTAAGAGACTTGCGGGTCTGGCAATAACCCAGCCTGTAACAGTTGCGCGTTGGCAATGCCATGCTGGTCTCTTATCGCGCGTAACTCCGGATTGCGCAACACCGCTAAAACAGCCGCTTCATCCGGCGATAAACCATCCTCCATATTAAACTTAACCGGTTCGAGTAGGGGATGCTTGATTTTTGTTGCTTGGATAGTTAGCTGTTCACGGGATGGCGTTTGCAATTGCTGCTGAACCGCTTGTTCGGTCAGTGGTTTTACTTGGTACTGAGAACAACCCAACGGTAAACAAAACAATAGTGCCGGAAGCCATTGGTTTCTGCTGATTTTCATTGAGCCATCACTGGGCCGTCACAAAAATGGATGACAACTTTAAGCCCCGGATTATTATCAGCTAACACGATTTTAGCGCCATGAAGCTCGACAATCGCGGCCACAATACTCAGGCCAAGACCGTTGCCCGGCGTGGTTCGGCTTTGCTCCAGCCGGCAAAAGCGTTGAAATACTTTTTGGCGGTGTTCCTCGGCAATCCCTGGGCCGCTATCCGCAACAATAAATTCGGCTTGAGTACTTACCGAGCGCAGACTGACCGTGATCTGTGTGTTCTCCGGCGTATGCGTGATGGCATTCTCCAGCAAGTTGAAAACCAATTGCTTCAGCAGTTCTTTATCACCGGTCAGTGTTACGTCCGGGTCAATCTTTGCATGGAGAGTTTTGCTTTGTTCTTCTGCTACCGGATGTAGCGCGTCGATTACAGAAACAACTATCTCGCTGAGATTGACGGTGTTGAAACCGCTACGGCTGAAGCCGGATTCAATCTGCGAAATTCTCAACAAGGCGGAAAAGGTATTGAGAATGCCATCGACGTCTTCAATAGCAAAGGTGATCTGCTCCTTGTACTGCTCTGCCGAAAAATCACGTTTTACCGCATCCTCAAGCCTGAATCGCAAATGACTGATCGGCGTGCGTAAATCGTGGGCGATGTCATTGGAGACTTGCTGAACGTTATCAATCAATGCGCCGATTTTATCCAGCATCAGGTTTAACAATGCGGCGAGCTTGTCCAGTTCATCGCGGTTTTTTGCAACCGGCAGGCGGTGTTTCAAATCACCGGCAATAATAGCCTGCGTTGATTGGGTAATGCGCTGGATTTTCCCCAGGAAGGCATGGCTGAGATACAAACCGCCGCCTGCTCCAAGAGCAATAACCAACAGTATACCCCAAATAAAAGCCTGGATAATCGCTTCGCCCGCATCCTGAATGTACCTGCCGTCATGGCCTACACCCAGCCAGATGGCATTTGGCAGCGCCATGACCCGAATATAAAGAAATTCTTTTCCTGCTTTTTCAGGTTTATTGACCGTCGGTGTTCGCATGACCGTGCCGGTTTGCCATCCCGCAGACGGTTGAAAATTATTTAGGTTTCCGGCAATCAACCGCTCTTGCCGATCAATAACACCGTAGGCAAAAAGGGCGAGTGCCGGGCGGTCATCGACCTCGTCGATCTCGTCTTTCAATTCGGCCATTCCACCCGACTCATATTCGGTTTTCAGCCGGAGGGCTTCCGTCTCTATATTGCTTTTAAGCTGTTGTTCGAGCGAATGAGTCGTTAGCAAGTAAACCGTCATGCCAATGGCCAGAAAAGAAAGCAAAAACAAAACCAAATATAAGGCCGACAGCTTAAAACTGGTAGTACCGAACAGACTAGGCAGCTTCATGGATGATATATCCTGCGCCACGAACGGTATGGATGAGATCAGACTTGTCCCCAGTATTAAGCTTACCGCGCAAGCGACTGATATGAGTTTCGACAATATTGGTTTTGGGATCAAAATGAAAATTCCAGACGTTTTCCAGCAGCATGGTGCGGGTGACTACTTGTCCGGCATGACGGACAAGATATTCCAGCAGACGGAACTCTGTGGGTTGAAGATCGACGAGTTGCCCGTTACGCCTGACTGTTCTTTTCAACAGATCGATTTCAAGATTGGAAGCCTGCAAGATTTTCTGCTCCACAGTTTCGCGTGGCCTGCGTAACAGCGCATTAACCCGTGCGCTAAGTTCGCTAAATGCAAACGGTTTGACCAGATAATCGTCTCCGCCCGCATTCAGGCCTTCAACGCGGTCATTAATCCCGCTCATGGTGGTCAGGAACAATACCGGCACATTGTAACCGGTGCTGCGCAAAGTTTTTACTACGGTCAAGCCGTCCAGGTGGGGCAACATCCGGTCAACGATAAGCAGGTCATAATTGCCCTCTTTGGCAAGCAGCAGGCCTTCATAGCCATCGTTGGCCAGATCGACCGTATGGCCTGCTTCTTTCATGCCTGCCGAGACATAACTCCGGGTCTCATTGTCATCTTCAATAATTAGTAGTTTCATGGTCAGGACAATTGTTATGACTGTGTAATTTTGGCAATGCGCAGTAAATTTTAAGACATAGTTTTTCACACATTTATGTGTCGTGTAGCTAACCGCCAACGGATAAATTACACAGCATAAAATTTATTCGGCATTACCGTCATCTGCTTTTTTATATCCATTCCACATGGCTTTCACCAAGCTTTCTTTGTGCATAACACTTTCAAGGACAACGCCAAGCACATGGATGATAACGAGCAGCAAGGTAAAGTTAGCCGTGATTTCGTGTGCTTCCTCCCAAAATTTTTCATTGCTTGAGCTTACCATGCCTGCAAGTGGGCCGAGGTTTTGGTCTGCACCATAAACAATAACACCTGATATGACGGTTATGAATAAGCTGATGATTAATAGCACTATCATGGCTGCTCCGGCCGGGTTATGGCCGAGATAACGTTTAGCTTTTAACGCGACAACCTCTTTGACATAAGCAACGGACTTGGCCGGGCCGCATAAGAAACTGGAAAATCGTGCATAGTCGTTGCCTGCAAAGCCCCAAAACAATCGGAAGATCAGTAAACCCAGTACCAGATAGCCAGCCCATACATGGATAGTTAGCAGCTCTCCTTCAGCCAGATAAGCCACAAAAAATCCGGCAACCAAAAGCCAGTGAAAAATTCTAAGCGGCAGATCCCAGATTTTAATTAATTTTGGTGTTTCCATTTTATATTCCTGTGTGCTTAGTCAACTGAGATATAAGCGTGACTTAACCCTATCAAAATAAAGCCGGGGAGCAACTCCCCGGCTGTTTAGTTAGATTATTCGTTTTCCGAACCTTCATCAGAATCATCATCCAATGAAACCTTAAGGACATTGCCGGTTTTGCCATCAACTATCACTTTATGGATCTTGCCGTCTTTGACGACCTCTATCTCGAACTGGATGGCACCGGATTCATCGTCAATTTCGGCTTCCATGGCTTTTCCGCCGGTTTTTTGTTCGGCAGCATTAATCGCTTCGGCTAAGGAAATTTTTGCTTGGCTAAAAAACTGTAATTCTTTAGTATCTTTTTCCTTCGAATCACTTGCTTGCGCCAGATTAACAGCGGTTCCAGCCGCGATAACTGTTGCCAATAAGGTGCTCAGAAATTTGTTGTGTTGTTTGTTCATTTTTCAATCCTCATTCATATCAGGCAGGAGTTGCCTGATTTCAGAAATAGGATAACTTAAGCAATATTGCGGGAAGCCTTCTAAAACTATACAATTTTGTAATGTTATTTTTCCCATTCACTTAGTGTTCTATTTCTGGACAATAGGAGTCACTTTACCCTTGCTTATTTTTTATTGTCCGATATCCCAACATTCTATAAACCCTAACTTCTAACAGACAGCTCCAAGCGAACGGCCGAGTCATGTAGCGGCGATAAAATTTTTTTATCTCTATTTCAATCAAAGCAAGCTTGCACCTACATTGACCGTCAGCGCCAATATGGTCGTGTTAAAGAAGAAAACGATTACACTATGAAGCGCGACGATTCTTCGAATGGTTTTCGATGTGATGTTGATATCTGCTGTCTGTGCAGCAGTCCCGATTACAAAAGAAAAATAGATAAAGTCCCAATAATCAGGGGATGGGTTTTGGCCTGGAAATTCTAGCCCTCCATCGTTACTCCTAGAATGGCTATTATAAAACTCATGGGCATAATGAAGCGCAAACATCGTTTGCATAAACAACCATGTTAAAACAACCGTGGTGCCAGTGAGCATCACATGCTGCAAGGGAGTGCCACCATGCCCTTTAGCGGCGGCAAGTTCTGCCATAATGGCCGCTAAACTCGCGATGGCCGAACAAACTGTGAGGCCGAGTATGATAAGGCTGCCTTCATCTTGAAGTGCCGCACGACTTCGAATGGTTGCGCTATCAGAGTTATACATCATGATCGATGCAAGTATAAGGTAGAGAAATGTACCTGAATCCCATGCAGTCAAAAGCTTGGTGACAGTACGCCAATGTTCAGGCACCAATAGGAAGAAAACGAGGCAGGAAAGAATTGCCGCTGCTGTCAATCTCGGACGCACCTTAAGATGGCGCAATACAACAATGTTGTAGGTTGCGAATTTGAACATCATGATTCCTTCAAGCCAGCAAATTTTTGTTAAACGGACGGGGATTATTTAACACAAACCCCGATTATAACTTGCACTTTATAAAACCTGAACCCAAATGGGTTAGGCCACTCTGTTACGCCTGCATGCGGCACAAGCCAAATTAATTTGCGGCAGTTATTCGCAACAAGCAGTCCAATATTTTCTTTGGTTTGCACACGTTCTACTTAAGGATTATTTTGGTTTATAACAACCAAAATACTAGTTTTTGAAATTTCAAGCCACGCATGGACGAGATAGATAAGAAATAATTATTTCAGTCAGATACAGAGTTTTAAAACGAGAGGTTGTGGATGCATGAGGTTTTTTCAGCCCAGTATTTATCTATCCCTTGATGCTATTTTAATAACCACTTTATGCTTACGGCATATAACTTGCAATGCATTAAATGTTATGAGCAGGTTTTATCAAGATGGTAAGTATCACACAGTTTATTCAAGCCTGATCCAACTCATTTCTTGATCTTAATTAAATCGGCTAACCTGCCGTAGCCATTATTTAGAAATGGATAACCATGAAAACAAACCCCTTAAACAAAACATCTGTGGCTGTCGTTATAGTTTTAGCAGCCTCATTCGGTACTATTTCGACCGTATCAGCAGCATACAGCCCCACAGTTTCAGCTTTTTTATTCGCTCCTAAGGCCAAAGAATCTTTGGCAACTAAACGTGAATTGCTGGAAGAAAAGCACAAACAAATTAAACTCTAGGCATTAACGGCAGTCACAGTTGCACAAAATGCCTTAATGGCATTAAAAAATAATGACAGCAAACGCGCATTGGCCTTATTGAAAGATGCTACAAAACAACTTGATATGTTACTCGCCAAGCAGCCTCAGTCAAACCTTATGCCCGCCATAATTGATGCCGATATTTACGATTTTGACAGCGATACCAAACAAGTTAAAAAATTGGTTAATACGGCGAATGAGCTGTCAGCTGACCATAGGGTTCAAGCCGCCCGCCAACTGCTGGATCAACTCGTCAGTGAAATTTATGTGACCACGATTAGCGTACCTTTAGGCTCTTTTTCAATGGGTGTCAAGGATGCCGCTTACCTTGCCAGTTCCGGCAATGTGGCCAAGGCCAAAGACGTTCTTTATGAAGTCCTGAACAGGCTGGTTAAAACGATAGAAATAATGCCGATACCGATACTACGAGCGGCGGACTTATTAATTGAGGCAACGAAATTGGAGCATACTAGCGGTAAATCACAAGATACCAGCAAGACTGAAATCCTAATGTTGTCTGATGCCGCCAAAGAAAAATTAAAATTTGCCAAAATGTTAGGTTACGGATCTAAGGTTGATTATACGGAGGTTTATGATGCAATCGATGAAATGAAAAATGCCGTTTTTACCGAAAAATCGGTGGATGCCTGGAATAAAGTCTCGACTTCATTTTCAGGCCTTAAGGATAACCTCACTCGTTTGAAAAAATAGTTGCGCATGTGTCCTCTCATTTTGTTAAACGCTTAAGAATTAACACCGTTAATGCCATTAAGGTTCATACTGACTTGTTAAGGTTCACTTTATTGAAGCGATTGTTGCATATCAGTTGGGTCTCCTTGTTGGCAATCATTGTGTCACTTTTTATCTGGTTTAGGCCTATGTCGGTCAATTCACTGAATTATTTGGTATGGAAGTTCTCGACAATCGCACAGACAGAAACAGGTAATATTGATTACCGTGACGCCCGTATCCATTATGTGGCTTACGGACAAGGTGAACCTGTGCTGCTTTTGCATGGGGGGTTGAGTAACAAACTCAGTTGGTTTTCTCAAATCCCCTGGCTGGTCGATTCCGGGCGACGGGTTGTCCTGATTGACACCCGTGGTCATGGCCATTCAACCCCCGGCAATACTAAACTAAATTACCAGCTTTTTGCTGAAGATACCCTGCAAGTGCTAGATCGGCTGGGCATTCAACGCACCGACATTGTCGGTTGGAGCGATGGTGGTATCATTGCGTTATTGCTGGGACTGCAAGCGCCGCAACGGGTAGGGCGAATCGTGGCTATTAGTGCCAATTTTAACCCTGCCGGGTTAATTCCTGAAGCCCAGAGGGTTCAGGACGGGACGCTTAACGTGTCACCAAAAAAACTCACCGATTGGCTGCGTCGCTGGTGGTCGGGGGCGGGTGAGAGACATTCCATCTTAGAAACTGAAATAAAGGAACTGTGGAGGACAGCGCCGCAGCTTGCTTCTTCCGATTTAGGGGCAATTATAGCGCCGACGCTGGTGATTGCAGGTGAAAACGACATTATCGCCTTATCACATTCTCGTGAATTGGCACAGACGCTGGCGAACGGCAGGCTGGAAATCGTACCGGGTGCAAGTCACGCAGCCCCGATTACCCATGCCCGACAAATCAACCAACTCATTGCTTCGTTTTTAGGCATAGGGCTGCTGAAGTAATACGGCCTAATTATTATTAAGGGAGATCACTCATGAAAATAAAGAAAACCCTGCTAATTTGCTTTTTCTTAAGCGTAACAGTGATTGGTATTTGGTGGGCAAGCGGTATGCACCCACCTATCTTTCAGGAAACGATTGACACTGAAGACCTAAGCGATATAACGGTTGCCGAACCGCTATGGGGTTCCCAAGGCTTGACACTGGTTTTTGTCGATACCCAAAAATATCCGGCCGACAAACTAGCGCAGCGCTTGGCAGCGACCGGGGTTACCGCAGCCGTTGTCGATATGGGACATGTTATCGATCAATTTGATCCCGATAACGAAGAATGCCTGGATCATAATTTCATCGCCACCACTGCCGAGGCAGTGACAAAACAATTGACACTGCCAACAGGAAAACGGTTGATTATTACCGGCATAGGGGATGGTGCGTTGATACCCTTTATTAATGCCCAATCTACTTCGGGGAATTCTGTAACTAACCTTTCTATCGGGTTTTCAGTCAGTTTGTCCACTGATTTTTCGTTATGTCCGCCATTAGCCATCCATATTCAGGATCAACACCTTAGCTTGGTGTCGACCACTGCCTTGAAAAGCAACTGGCGTTCGGTCTGGACGGATCAGCCTGAAGACGAAACGGCCATCTTCATTAAAACATTGGGAAAGGTCGATACTCGGATTGCGCCTTACGATACCCCACTCGATACGGTGCTGATTGAGGAGATCAAGACCAGCCTTGGGCAAACCGACCAGTCTTCGCCACCCATGCCGGTCGTTGAAGTGCCGGTTACCAAACCCAGCGCCAATGTAACACTTTTCTATTCTGGAGATGGCGGCTGGCGTGACCTGGACAGGACGGTGGCCGGAGAAATGGCAGCCCTGAATTACCCTGTGGTCGGTGTAGACGTGCTGCGTTATTTCCTGGAGCACAAAACACCGGAGCAGGCGGCAGCCGATTTGGCGGCAACGATGGCTTATTACCGTAAAAACTGGGGGTCAAAGTCCTTTGTGCTGGCTGGCTATTCATTCGGCGCGGACATCATGCCAGCCATATACAATCGCCTACCCGCACAGGATAAGGACAGTGTTACGCTATTGGTGCTAATAGCACTGGCGAAGAGCGCTGATTTTGAAATCCATGTCTCAGGTTGGCTGGGGCAAAGCGCGGGCGAGCAACCCTTGTCGCCTGAATTGGCGCAGATACCCAAGGCTAAAATTTTATGTATTTATGGTTTAGAAGAAAAAGCCGATACCGCCTGTACGTATTTGCTCAATAGTGAGGCTACAATTTTGGAACTGCCCGGTGGCCACCATTTCGACCAGGATTACCCAAAACTGACTCGGCAAATTCTGGATGTTTATCGTCAGCACGGCCTTAATTAAGGTGATATTTTCCTAAAATACTTCGATAGCCGACCCATGACCCGCGAAACACTGACCAAGCTGACCCAAAAAATCACGCATCTATTGCCAGTGGTTTTATTTGCCTGCGCGCTTTACATTGTCCATAACGAACTCAAGGTTCACAATTTGAGCGATATTCTGACATCGTTGCAAATTACGCCGATGCGGATTGTGTGTGCCGCGTTTGCGTTGACCGTAATCAATTACTTGGTGTTGGCGGGTTATGATTGGCTGGGCTTACGTTTCACCGGACATACGCAAATACCGTTGCCGAAAATGATCGCCGCCGCCTTGTTGAGTTATGCAATCAGCAATAATACCGGCCATGCCTGGGCCGCTGGCGGTTCAATCCGTTACCGGTTCTATTCAAAATGGGGAGTGCCGGGCTGGGATATTGTCAAGATTTCGTTATTTCAAACGATTACTTATCTATTAGGCGCACTGAGCTTGGGATTGGTAGGCAGTTTGTTATTGCCGCATTACTTATCAAGCACCGTCCAAGAACCGCAAGCCATCCGTTGGGTCAGCCTGATCTGTGCCGCAGCCTTGCTGGCCTATTGGGGAGCGGTCGTTTTTTGGCGCAAGCCAATATTGATCAGAGGCTTCGAGTTAGTTTTGCCATCGCCGGGCATGGCCTTCTGGCAAACGCTAGTATCTAGTATCGACGTTGTGCTGTCGTCTCTGGTGCTGTGGGTGCTGCTGCTGGGTAAGGTGGATATTAGTTTTGGTGCGTTCTTGGTGATTTTCGTGGTGGCTCAAGTCGTGGGGGTTATCAGTCAAGTGCCGGGCGGCATCGGTGTGTTTGAAAGTGCTTTTCTGTGGCTGATGACGGATCTCAAACCAACGGAACAGCATTTGATTTTGATTGGCGCTTTGGTTCTGTACCGGGTCATTTACTATTTCGTGCCGTTACTGCTGGCTGGCACTGGCCTGATGGGCTATGAGATTTATAGTCGCCGGAAGTTGTTAGCCGAAACCAACAATGCAATACGGCCCGTTCTTTCGGCTATTGTGCCGCAGCTTTATTCTATTATCCTGCTTTTCTCTGGCGGCATGTTGTTAGTTTCAGGCGCTACTCCCGCTAATCCACAGGCAATGAGTTGGCTTCAAAGTTGGACGGCTTTGCCTATAGTCGAGTTTTCTCACCTGCTAGGCAGCCTGATTGGCCTGGTCTTATTGTTTTTGGCACGGGGCATACGCTTAAAAATTGATGCGGCCTGGTACGGCAGCATACTGTTTTTGACGTCAGGCATTGCCGTATCCCTGCTTAAGGGATTCGATTGGCAAGAAGCGCTCGTGTTGTCAGTCATGTTGTTATTGCTGATGCCGACCAAAGCCTGTTTTCAGCGTTCTTCATCCTTGTTGCACATGCCCTTCTCCCAGCAATGGTTAGGCATGATTGTTATTGTGCTGATGGCTTCCACCTGGCTAGGCTTTTTTGCCTACCGGGACGTGAAATATTCCCATGAATTGTGGTGGCAGTTTTCATTTGAGGGGGATGCGCCCCGGTTCCTGCGGGCCTTGTTGTTAACTTCCGTCTTGGCAGTTGCTTTTGTACTATTTAGGTTATTCAGTATTGCTGCCCCAAAGTCGCTGGTTAAACCATCTGCCCAGGAACTTGACGAGGTAACTGAGATTATCATTAATTCAAAAGATACCCGAGGTTATCTGGCGCTATTGGGTGACAAGTATTTGAGCTGGAGCGATGATCGTAGCGCTTTTATTATGTTCGATGTAGCCCCAAAATTCTGGATAGCCATGGGTGACCCCATAGGCAATCAAACTGCTTTCGATGACCTTATTTGGTCGTTCCGTGAACAAGCCGATAAAAATGGATCCAAAGTTGTTTTTTACCAAGCCAGTGAAGCGTTTTTGCCCTACTATCTCGATTTAGGTCTGACCTTTTACAAGCTTGGGGAGGAGGCTAAAGTCAATCTATCGACCTTCACCCTGCAAGGCAAAAAGCGTGATTCACAACGTGGCGTCCGTAATCGGTTTAGCAAACAGGGCTTCACTTTTGAAATCCTGACAGGCAATAAAGTCGAGCGAGCATTGCCAGAACTAAGACAAATATCCGATCATTGGGTAATGGGCAAAAACACCCATGAAAAAGGCTTTTCGCTCGGTTTTTTTGACGAAACCTATCTGAGACGGACTGATGTTGCCGTCGTGCGGGACCATGAAGGCAAAATCGTGGCCTTTGCCAATATTTGGCAGACTGCCAACAAGGAGGAATTGTCCATTGACCTGATGCGTTACGACACCAGTATTCCTGGCGGTGTCATGGAATTTTTGTTCGTCGAATTGATGCTTTGGGGACAAAAGCAGGACTACCGCTGGTTTTCATTGGGAATGGCACCGCTCTCAGGATTGGAACGCCGTCCCCTCGCGCCGCTTTGGCATAAAATCGGTACAATCATTTTTGATCGGGGCGACGAATTTTACAATTTCGAAGGCTTATACCATTATAAGGCGAAATTCGATCCCGCTTGGGAGCCGCGTTATCTGGCCGCCCCTACCGGTTTTTCCGTACCCATTATCCTGATGACGATTACCCGCTTGATTTCCGGAAGCTGGAAAGGCATATTTTCAAGATAAGCAATAAGGGATTTATTTCATCTAAGTACCACATGTTGTCGGAATAGTTATCTGATTGAACTTCAACTAACTTTATTGTCCATAAAGCAATACCAGAGCATCAATACTTCTAACTAGTAGCACCCATGTCAACTTACACAACACTAACCCACTGACACTATAAAACTGGAGAGCCATATGAACTACAAAAATGTTGGATGGATTGTTTTTAGCTTAATTTCGTCCGTAACAATCGCAGCCGAAGAACGTTATACGATTAAATTCAATGTCTTGCCGGATGCCGTGCGTACCACGGTTGCAAATTTCATCGATCAAGACAATATTACCAAGATCGAAAAAGTGACGGATACCGGTTATGTCAAGTTTGAAATTGTAAGCACCAAAACGGTTAATAATAAAGATTTTATTGATACCGACATGATTGTTGCAGCCGATGGCGCAATCATAAAAATGGCTAAAGAAGTACCTTTTTTCGATATCCCATTTCCGATCATGAAACAACTCAACCAACTTTACCCTAATCTCAAAGTCGATGAAGTCGAAAGTGTCCAAAAGCGTTATTTCCAATTGACGGGAAAAAACAACGGACAACCGGTCAATTTGAAAATATATGATAATGGTGAAATACAAGATCTTGCGGTTGCTCAAAACAGCAAAGTTCAAGGTCAACCTAAGCAGCCCCTCGATCAAACCACTAATAAACCGTTAGCGCCGGCTCAGGGCAGTTCCCAGATGCCCAATTCGGCTCAAGACGACGAATTGCAAATCGATAACTCCGATGACATCTTTAATTTGAATCCGGCCAAATAGAAAGAGGCATCCGGTTCTTCAACAAAGCGCTAGGTCTAATCGGTTAGTCTAGCGTTTGTTACTACTATCGATAGACATCAACACGATGATCAGAAATATAATCGCCAGTACCGGCCAAAAATAAGGTGCCATAACAAAACAGAACGCTAGTGAGACAAATATGGCACCCAGAAACATAAACATCCCGATCCCTATAAACAGCAAGATCGTGAGGATAACAGTGAGTCCCAATATCACCAAAAAGGTTGGAATGGCAGCAAAGCGGACTAATGGGTCAGCGATGGGTTGACCATTGAGTATAACGTTTAATTGCCCAACTTCAGGATGAAACAAGTAGCTTAGGACGGCAATGGCCACGCCGACTGTGAGTACTTTTGTAATCAGCTTTGTATTGCGTTTGTATTCCATAAATAATCGTCCACAGAAAGTTAAAGCAGCGGCAGAGACTGCTGCCGTACTACGTCTTGAAAATTGACTCAGTAGTTATGAGGACAGATTTTTCCATTCGGTTGTTAGCTATTTTTTTATTCAAAGCCGGTATTTACACCTGGACAACCGGTCGGGGCAGATTGCTGTTCGATGTTACGGAGACTATGCTCAATGGCATCCAGGCGGTCACTCAA
>JAYVGW010000079.1:0-33078 GCA_043771735.1 Methyloglobulus sp. | reverse complement strand
CCCACTTTAAACTCGCAAGAATCCGTGCGCCCACAACAAGGACAGATAAAGCCTTGAGGCCATCGTGCTTGCTTTAACTCGGCCTCACACTGCGCTTCGGTACCGAATTGCTTAAGAAAATCAGGCATCGACAAGCCCGGTTGAAACTGAATGCGATTCATCGACATAATACGACTACCTCAACTAATTGATTAGCATGAAGCTTACACCTTTCATTAGAACCTAGCTTAGGTATCTTGCTAATCAAGTCATTTTTTATTTCTCCTTTGCCTTTACGGTAGTTTAAATGCTTTCTTTGCAGCCAAATCACCGGTTTTATAAGTCGGCAAGGTCGTACTAGGCTCGTAGCCGACACCACCCCATTCTGGCATCGGCGTTGGTATTGCTATCGTTTGCCCAGGACGTTGAATATCCCAACGAAGCAGCATCGCCTTATCCTCATGCTGGGTATTATGGCAATGCTCTACGTAAGTGCCCGCAAATTTCCTAAAACGTATAGCCATATCGACACTTGCGGTACTATCTGGCAACGGGCCAATGCGATAAACATCTTTACGTGCATATTTTTCCCAAGGAGGCGGTGCCTTACCGCCACGGTAAAGAATTTGCCCTTCTTCAAAATGGACATGTACCGGATGGCTCCAACCCAAACCACCGAGCTTGATATGCCATATCTCAGTTTTACCTAAGCCGCTTGGGCTCGCTGGAAGCTCGGGAGCCGCTGAAACCCGATGTGGGTCTGCTGCTAAACCACCGCCGGCATCGGTTTTAATAGTCCAAGGTATCGCGTCGGTACCATTACGATCTGCCGAACTCGAAAGTCCTGTGCACGGCTGCTTGCAATTCTTGGGCAGTCGGCCTGTTCAATGGAATCATTTGCTTTTTGCCTTCCACATAATCAGCAGGATTCATGCTCAAATCAGTGCCGTTATAACTTTTTACTCGGAATTCCAAGAATTTGCCAACGCCTGGATCGCCATTTTTGCCATCGGCTCTATATCTTCCACTTAACACATCGGCCAAAGCAACGACCTTGTTTGGTCCTAAACCGTTTACATGATCCAATAAATTGACCAAGTACAGTTTTTTACCTTCCATGCCTTTAAAGTCAATCACCATATCGTAGCGTTCGGCAATACCTTGCTCAGGCCAAGCGCCTTGGGCAGAAGCAGCATTGGGGAACGGTACGGTATGCTGCATAAGATTACCGTCATTAGCGACCATGTAAGAAGGTACGACTTTACCCGTTTCATCGACGATAGCTATCTTAAAATAACGCGAGACACTGCCATCCAAAATACGGAAGCGGTAACGTCGGGCACGAACATCGAGATAAGGCTTGTAAACCCAGTTGACAGTAATACGGTCACCTAAATAACCATCAGTATTGAAGATATTGAATTTAAGCTGGCCGCTGTTATCCCAAGCCTTGTCCGCAATGACTAAATTGACATCATAATCACGGTTACCCCAATCGAGCCCTGAACCGCTAGGCAAACATAAGTTAGCAGCATTGGGATTCGCGTAATGGCAAGCGTAGCCAGCATCCGAAGCGCCTCCAGCAGCTTCAGTTGCGTCAACGGGTTCACGCCCACGATCAATGGCGCTGTAGTAATTCATCATTGCTGCGTTGCCTTTGTAAACATTTTGCGCGGTATAATCCAGCATGTGGTCGTGGAACCAATGGGTACTCATGGTTTCATGCCAGTCGCCAGGAACTTGCGTGATGCCGCCATGACCATCAGGCGCTCCCGTCCTGGGATCGGTCGCGCCTATGTTTATGCTGTCATGCCCGGCTAATGCCATCGGCCAATGATAGTCATAAAACTGACCAGGATAGGAGTAAGCGTGCATGAAACCATCACTTTCAGCAGGATTATGCCCGTTGTGTTCATGCGTAGAGATGGTGTGCATACCAAATCCGTTATTAGCAGAAACATCAATCGGCAGCGCGTTATAGTGCCGGAACAGTAAGGTTTCACCATATCTTGCCATGAGTAGCTTAGGCGGTAAGGTGCCGTCAAATGTCCACACAGAATTGGGATTTTGCACGGGTAAATTCGGGTGCATTTTTATTTCAATGCCTGCTGTGGTGTCGCCGGGCAGGCAGTACAGACCACTATCAGGCTTGCCACATTCGCCATTTTTATTGGGCGCAAATTCACCCGCCTTGTATTCGTGCAATTGCTTCTTGTCGCGCATCCCCCCATTGACACGAGCCCCCGCCTGTGCCGATTGAAAATAGGCTTGTGCCGGAAATTCTTCCCAGCGTTGATGGGCAAACCATTCCCCACCTGGACGGGCATCGCCTGGCGTTGGAGTTTGATCAGACAACCCAACACAAGCCCGTACCTTTGTTTCCCACGCATTAGATATTGTTTCATCTGCCGCCCGAGTCGGGGCAGGATAAAGGTCTTCCTTCAAAAAATAATCCAACGCCGACCCGTCCGGCGCATTCCTGCAGACAGCAGCAAGGTCAGTTGGGTCTTCAACAGGCTGCGGCAAGCTCAATGGTGTAGAAGATGAACTTGAAATATTCTTAATCCCGAACTCTTCAAACATCAACATCTTGGCCGTAAATTCTGTTGCACAAGAGCCATTAATGCAAAGTGGGCTGGGAACAGGAATTGGGTTGAGACCGCTTTCTGTGGGTATGTTAAATGCCGCGTGGACGGGTATTGCAGACAATAAACAGCCTGACAATGCCGCTATGGCGACAGCCAGGCTGGATAATTTGTTGGGTTTGGGAGAAAACCTTTCGGTCTTATCAAGCATGTCCTACATCGCTTTTCAACGCTTTCCTTAGCGCTGAAATAAATAATTATGTTCATGTAAATTCCTCTATATGACGGTATGAGGATTTGCACAGGCGTGTCGTCAGGTGCAAACGTTGTTATCCAAAGAATTCAACTTTGATTAGTCGAGCATGGAAGCCTTACAAAAAAAGCAGAAATTCCTTATTATTTAAAACTTAAAAGGTTATCCAAAATGTGCTAACCAAGGCATCGGCAAACCTTATATTCCCAGGCACAAGGCAACTACCAAGTTTATGACTGGGCAGCACAATGTAATGGGGTAAAACTTGTCAGATAGACCCAAGCCCTGTGCTGATGACAGAGCTTGGGCTTATTCTATAGAGCTATCCTTGCATCACCTTCAGGTCGCTCTTAACGGCTTTTCTGAAGGGTTTGTTTTGCAATGTTCTTCACTATCAATAATTAACCTACTGTGTGGGCAAAATTTTGCACTTTGCCACGGCTGGTTCTTACATGAAAGGTGTTTCCAATAGGTAACACTGTGGAAACCGCAGGGCCAAACTTAAACCTACCCGCCGTCACTGTGGCTTGGCCAATAAATTTGGCCTCATCACTTGGTGTACCTGCTGCCGGTGCCGCACCCGCATAAAACCTGACGGTGACGATTTCTGTGCCAGTAGGCAAAGGATTGTCTGTTCCTTCAAACTGCCAGGTACGGTTTTTAGTCAGGTACGATGCTTTGGGTACAGTGACTGTTTCCGCTGCTTGGATCGTCACTGTTATCGTACTGCTCGCAGTTGCCCCGTTCGCATCCGTTATGGTGTAGCCAATGGTTTGTGGCGCATTGGTTGGGGTATTGGCCGCCGGTGTGTAGACCACCTTGTCATTTACGATTGTGGCCGTACCGGATGCCGGTGCCGTTAGTGCCGTAATGGTGAAAGCATCATTGTCTGGGTCGGTATCGTTTAGCTTGGCATCAACAGTGACTGACGAACCAATCGTTACACCAGCAGTATCGGGGTTGGCAACCGGTGGACGGTTTTGAACTTGCACGGTAAAGTCAACACTGGCGATATTCGACAAACCGTTAGCAGCATTATCGATATAGTAGGTAAAGCTGTCAGGGCCGGAATAAGAACCCCTCGCACTATAAGCAACAACATTGTTTGCACCGACCACGATAGAACCGTGTTCGGGTTGCCTGACTATCCGCACCGTTACCGGGCTTGCATTTAAGAATTGGTCGTTTGCCAGGACATTAATCGCAGACAGCTCTGGAAATGCCGGCGTATCGTTAGTAGCAACCACGGTGGCGACTGCCGCCACTGCATCAGTCGTAACATTGATAGTCGTTCTGCCCCCAGCAGAGGAAGAAACGACAACATTATTTGGTGGCGTGGTAACGCCTTGCGCCAATAAGGTTATGCCTGCCGTGAACGTGCCATAAACAACATTGTTTGATCCCGTGGCAGTCAAGGTTGGCACATCCACTTCATCGCTAGATGTCGCAGTCACCGTCAAGGTTTGGGCAGCCGAGTCAAAGCTTGCCGCGCTTACGCTTACCATATCTGTCAACTCACCTGTCAACACAGTGACAGGAACATCAGTCGTGTTAGTTACAAAAACATTTGCCGGTAAAGCAGTACCAATCGGTTTAACTTGGGCATGGTACTTAGTTGGCAAACTGATGTCCTGTTTCAAGATTGCGCCGGGAATATCAGGGGCCAGAAGTTGTAACACTGAAGCTGGTGAGTTAAGCCCCGTGATCGAAGTAGCGAATACATCAACCTGGGAGGATGTCGCATTGCGTGCGTAGGTAACCCTGTCCACAGTCGTAAAGCTGGGCAGTGGACCTGTGTGCACCCGTCCCATCAAGTTGAACTGATCCGTATCGACTATGATTCCGTTAGGCCCGGTAATTTTAAAGCTATTGCCATTCGCCCCCCCAGTAACGGTGGTAGGGATATTTGGATCTGTCAGGAAGGTATTCCCGCCCGGTAACACGACAGGTGGCAAAGCAGCCCCCCCTGCGACCAATGAAGCACGCAGGAATGGAGCTGTTTTTCCTTTCATGGCACAACTGAAATCGCCTTGTGGGCAATTGATGCCAATGTCCACCGTGTTGAATATCAATTCGCCTGCGGTGGCATCAAAGGTATCGGATGAGAAGGGGGTATCAACGGTGTAAGAGCCTGCGACGGGGGCGATAAAGCGGTAACGGATGCGTGAGAAAACAATTTGCCCACCGACGGTAACTGGCCCTGTGGCAAAAGCTGCTTCTAACCCTAGCACTAAAGTGGCATTGCCTATGGCAGGATCAGGCCCTCCTAAAGGGACAACTGTCCCGGCATTCCAATAAAACAGTTCATCGGGAAAATTGCCTGGAAAAGCTATTGGCAACGTTGGGCTAGGGATATTGGCAGGGAAGAGCAAACAACTTCCGTCTATCAATTCCTGGGTATTGGGTAAACACAAGTCCAAAGCAAGACCGGTGTTATCCTGGTAGAAGGCAGGGAAGCCATTGGCTGCACTAACCGGGCCTTGTCGTGCCAAATCAGCCTGCGCGCCCATGCTTGCTGTAGCGATCGCAGTCGCCAGTAGCGTGTGTTTTAGTTTCATTTTAGTTCCTCGTTTAAGTCAGGGTTACTGATTTAAATGGGTACTAAAAGCGCCTTCAAAAAACAAGTTTCACTATTGGTGATGTATATCTTCCCCTCCAGCTTTCCCCCAGTAGTCGAGGACGCTCTTTAAGGTACGTGATAATTTCCATTACCCACGTCCCGCACATAGCCAAAAATAGTTGCATTAGGTTGGGTGCGAACTCTTGCAGGCAAAACAAACCATTCCGCTTCGGATTAGGCATAACAGCCCAAGAATTTATAAAACAATGATTTTTTAATTCTTGACTTTATTCCTTATCCGACTACACTTTAACTGAGCTTAGGACTGGCAAGTTTTAGCTTAGTTAGTGTTTTACGTAACGATGTAGTTGTCAATCCTTGCACGGGATTGGCAACTACGTTTAGCCACACGAAAGCAATAGTTTTACGTTAGTTTTTTTCCGATACTTTTAGCCCTTTAAATCACATTAAGGCGCGTCCTTTCCGGGGCAAGAAAAAACTATACTCCCTGCCCATACTCACATTTAGCAATCCAAACAAAATTTACTAAATCTCCTTTGCCGTCGCATTGTTGGTATTGCTGCCGTACATACGTTAATTCAATTTAGAATATGTGTACGTACGTAACACTACCTATTGCGGGCTAGATGCTGTAGAGCTTATGAATTATCTTTCACAGCTTGCTTAAGCGTAATCTTAAGCTGACGTTAAGATAAACCGAATTGAAACTTTGTCAATAAAAATTAAACTACGCAATGTAGGCCGTCTGAATTGGTATTAGGCTTTTTACGGTAGCCTCTTTAGCTTCTCGTGAGGAAGTAAGTTGCTGATAAAGGAAAAGTAACAGATTTTTTTATTCCTTTGTGTTTAATGGAAAATTTTTAAGTTGACCCGAAAGAATTTGCATTCAAACACCCCCCCTTTGCCAGTTTTTTGGTGGCTATTTGCCGGTTGCCTACAGGATGAAAACCTAGTTTTTTGTCTTCCGATTTCGCAAGCTTGTTTTTACCAATTCGACTAATTGGTACTCTTCAATAGGTTTGGTTAAATAGATATCGAACCCTGCGCTTAGGGCTTCTTTTATTTTGTCGTCGTCGGCATAAGCGCTGACTGCGACAACTTTGGATTTAACCCTTAGCCTGCGAAGCACTTTGACCAATTCCAGGCCGTTCATGACCGGCATATTGATGTCTACCAAGATAAGATCGTAATTATTCTGCTTTATCAATATGAGGGCTTCATGCCCGCCTATTGCAGAATCAACATTGCAGTCGAGCTGCTCTAACATGCTCACCAAAAACAGTAGGTTGATTTCGCTATCATCAACAACCAATACGTAAGCTTCATCAAAGTTGGTAGCAATGCTGTGCGGATAAGTCATGGCGTTATCCTGATTTATGAGGCCGGATGGCAAGGGCAGCGAAACCGAAAAAATGCTGCCCAGGCCGGGTTGGCTTCTGACCTTCAACACGCCGCCCATCAAACTGACCAGTTCTTTGGTAATGGACAAGCCTAGCCCAATGCCTTCCTTGGTAAAATTGTTGACACTGACTTGTACGAAAGGCGAAAAAATACGCTCCAAGTCGTCCGGGGCGATTCCACAGCCGGTATCGGCAACGGTAATTTTCAAACTATCTTCATGGTGCGATGCGGCAACCACCACGCTACCCTTGCTGGTGTATTTGATGGCGTTATCGATTAAGTTGACCAGTATTTGCCGGATGCGTTTTTCGTCGCCGAGAAAATTCTGGGTCAAACAGGTGTTTTTGGCAATCAGTACCAGGCCTTTTTCATCTGCCCTTAATTTACAGACATGAATACAATCGGTTAACAATTGGGCAAAGTTAAAATCGACGGCTTCTATGTTTATTTGTCGGGATTCTATGGCTGAAATATCGAGAATTTCATTAATAAGTTGTAGCAAATTATCGCTGCATTGCTTGATAATGCCGATCTGTTTTTTATCTTCAACGGACATGGAAGGTTTTTTTTCCAGGAGTTGGGCAAACCCGGAAATGCCATTCAGCGGGGTCCTTAGTTCATGGCTGATTTTAGCCAGAAATTGATTTTTGGTTTGATTGGCCAGTTCAGCAGAAATTTTTGTTTGCATCAATATTTGGTTGCGTTCTTCAACAATGGCTTCAGTCCGAAAATATCGGCCAGTCAAATGTAACAGGACAATGCCAAGTATGCCGGTAAACCAAAGGCCACTGCGCAAAATCCACTCAATTTGCCGTTGGGATGCGGTTTTTTCTCCGCCCCAGTCATGATGGAAACTTATTAGCCATTTTTTGTCAGCCACCTGGATAGGAATTGTTTGATAAGGTGCATGGTCCGATTTGCCAACATTTGTGTAGATTATTGTTGCATCAGAAGCAGCCTCATCGTTGGCCTTGATTGTCATTGAACAATTGGCTGTATTAAGCCCATGGAGCGCTTGGTCTATCAAATCCTGCATGGCAACAGAGGCTACAATTATGCCCAGGGTCTTCTTGTTCTGGCCAATCCCTTTGGTGACAGGGACGACCAATTTAAAACCGTTTTTTTCTGGCACCAGGAATTCGGTCTCGGTATACGGAGAACTCCCCAGTATTTTCTTCCTGAGTTCAGGCGGCAGCAGCCGCAAGGTCCCTGATTGATTGGGTTGGTTCTCGTTAAACGCTGAGATAAATTGCCTTGTTTCTCCTGCTTTTTCCGTCACATTAAGCCAGCTAATTAATTTTATTTCTTTAAATGAAAACAGCATTTGGTTGGTTAAGAGCAAAACTTCCTGGGGCTCTATTGACGGTGAACCTAACAAAAAATTCTTAAGCGCATACAGTGAATACAAGTCCAACTGGACCCTGTTTTTTAACGCCTGGGACAAGGTAATGGTTTTTTCTTTTAATTGTCCTATGTACTGCTGGCGATCAACATTATTCAAGTAAAAAAACAGTGCAATAACCAAGGCAAACGTCAATGCAATCGGCAAGCCAACGGTTTTGCGGCGACGCTGCCAAATGTCTTGTGGCCCAGCAAAAAATATCAAAATCAGCGGGGTAAATATCAGTACACCCAAGATGTCGCCCACCCAGAAACTTAGCCAGGCCAGTGGCACGTCCGCCAGGGCAATAATGCCAAAAACGTGCATTACCGGTATGCTAATACTCACAGATAGCAGACAACTTAGCGGCCCGCCTATCAACATAAAAAGGATGATGCGCCTGCCTTCCACAAGCGGATTTGGAAAGCCAAGCATTCTGCGGATTAAGCTGGCCCCGATAAAGGCGGACAAGGTTGAGCCTGTCGCGCCAGCACCATAGACCGGTAAAAATTCCGGGTTAAAGTCAAAGGCCCAGGCATTGACACATAAACTTCCTATAATGACACCCGGTAAAATACGGTTTCCGAGCAGCAAGGTCGCCGCCAAGGCCACGCCTGTTGCTGGCATAAGGACCCCTATCGGATCGGTAGGTATCCTAAGTAGCAAACCCAGTAAGCCAAAAATAAAATAAGCGCCCGCCACAATAACAATATGGCTAAGATTTTTTCCAAATTGGGTAAGCAGCGAACGGTACGGCATCAACAGGAAACAGCAATGATGTGTCTAATGGCTTGGACAGACTTATTATTTAACCGCCCTGCCCTTTCATGTTGGGCGCATAAAGCGCCCCTGAAACCCAGATAGTCAGGCTGGTAAGGCAGCAATCTGGGAACATCTTCAAGTGTCAATGAACCTGCAAGGCCACAGAGCATTTCCCTGGTTTTAGCGTGGTGGACAAATCGCCCGATCTCGATTCCAGGCATGATCCCGGTCAATGAACCTTTGGTTTTGTCGAGCGTGTCGAGCATAACCCCGCTAAAACCTGCGGCTTTTAGTTTGTCTATGAGTTCAAAATCGGGATTAGTGTCTGCGAACAAGACGGCTATAAGGTTAACTTTTTGGCTTAACCCTGATAATTTTTCAATGACTTTTACTTGATTTTCACTTTGGAAAAACCCAATTTTGATGTAATTGACACCCGTTTCGGCCATCGCCATAACCGCATTAAAAATCAGCTCCGGCTGCATGGGTAAATCGCCTATCGTTGCGCTTATTGGGCATTGTGGGCTTATGGCTTTAACAATTTTATTCACTAGCCCTATATCCAAGCCGCCTAAAGAACCTAACGCCGGTTCTTTAAGGTCGATAATATCGACGTTTGCAGCCAAAACCAGCTTCGCTTCAGCCAAACTGTTGACACTGGCGAGCATTCCGGTCATGCGATGGTTTTCCTTTTGAAATTCTCGAAGACTTCCATTATCCATCCCCACGCTTCCAGCTCCCGTGCACCGGCGGTTTTATCCAAACCAATGCGTAAATAATCTATTTCCGATTCTATTTTTGCCAATGGCAACAGTTCCAATCGGCTGATTAAGATTGCCGCTTCCAGCACAGAAAACTGGGCGCGATTGAAGCCATTGAAAGGCGCGTGATTGACGGTAAGGACGGTTTTGCAAAATAACTTGGGTCGAGTGGCATCTTCCTCAATTCTTTCAATCTCGACTTCTGTATGGGCTAAGGCACATTCCAAAACTCTTCCTGAGATTGCTTGCGCGGGTTTCAGCGGCCAATCCCGCCGTCCGGTCAAACATCCCGCAAACACCCGCACGTCGTCGCAATAATTGATAATGCCGACTTTTGTCTCCAAAAAATTGTTCAGTGTCGTGGAAGGGCGAAATGGCAGGATAATAAAACCACCACCATCGACATGGATGCCCATCGGGGCTATGTGCGTAATTCCCTCGCTATTCTGGGTAGTGATTATGGTTTCTAGTATCATTTTTTTAAGGTCGTTCCGGCGGGTTTAAAGCTGTGTAAGTCTATGGTTTGTTCTGCAACATCGGTGGCACAGCCCCAATCCAGGGGCTGATCCTGGTTATACCGCTTACCCAGTTGCCAGGCAATTTCTGCCCGTGCCAGCTCCACACCTAAATAAAAGGCGTGGCCGGCATCATTATCCACTGCCAGTTTAGGATACAGGTCAAACGGGTCGGTCGCCGTATGTAAGCCATCTCGATTAAAAATATGCACGCCTTCTGCACTGGTTTGGATGCGAAAACTCGGGTCGGTGATTTGGCTCGCCAGCTCCTTGATTTCCTCCTGCGTATAGGGAAAAGGCGAGGTTTCGTGCAAGGCCATCAGGCTGGAATCAATATGTTTAGGCAAGGTATCTTGCTCCTTTGCCGCATACATAATGCGCCGGGCCTTATCCGCTTCCTTGACTGCCCGGCAGGCATGGCGGCTGACTTCGGTGGCGAGTATCTGGTTGATGTTGAGTTCCGAGCAAATGCCCAACAGCACGGCATTCATTCCGGCTGTATCGGCATGAGTCAGCTCAGTAATATTGCCCACGCCCATCATGACTTCAATGTCTGGATGGTTCTTCCTGACCTCGTGATACCTTACGATGGATTCGGTAAAGCCGAAATGGATGGGGTCGAGAATAGGATCGACGATGAACGAGCGATTTTTGGCTTGCATTTTGGCTATCGCCCGGTCTAGCGAGGCCAAATCTTCATGCGTTTCTGGGATTAAAACCGGCGTTGCGGCAACCTCATCGGCAATCCATAGCGTGTTTTCGTGCAGACTGAGCAGGTAATCAGCGCCCGCCTTGCCGCCCCGAAGCAAATCGTCGCTATTTAAGGAATCAATACTGACGGTAAAGCCCTGCTGCTTTAATGCCTGAATGGATTCTTCCATGTGCGGAAAATCGGTGCTGGGTAGGCAACCAATGTCGATCACGTCTGCGCCATTGCTTTTGTAATAATGTGCGCGTTTGATGATTTCTTCGACACTGATATTGGATGCATCGACGATTTCGGCAAAAATTTTGACGCTGTAGCGGCTTAAGTCGTATTTATGGGCTTCTTTGCCAAAATACATCGGCAAATCCTTGAGTTCTTCCGGCCCCCTTTCTACAGGCAGATCAAGTTGTTTCGCCAACGCATTGACATCGCCACGGCAACGGCCTGGGATGATGATGCGGTTAGCGCCAAAGGTGTCTTTCAGTCGGCGCAGGATCATGTCCGTCGTCATCAGGGCGGCGACTTTAACGCCCAGCTGATGTACGGTGTAGGTAAAATCCGGCTGCATTTTTTCCAGGATACGGCGCAATTGCTTTTCAGCAAGCTTTCCGGTGAGAAAGAGCAAATGTTCGCTCATGGTAAAGATGCAAGCCGCCGATTTACTGCATCGATCAATTCTTCAACACTTTCAACAACCGTGGTGTACTCAAAGGTTCGGATTTTTTCCGTGCCTTCCAAGTCAATTTTACGGGGATAAACCATCACTTTTCCGCCCGGTGCGGTCGTTTCCATCGCCGGGGCAATATCGCAGGGATAGACGATACAAGGTACTTTGCACTTGCCTGCTTGCGAATAGAGATTGGTCACCAGATTGTCGGCAATGCCCAGCACGCACTTGGCAATCGTGTTCGAGGTGGCCGGTGCCATCACAAAGGTATGGTAATAGCCTTTGTAAAACAATCCGACAGGCGGCGACGAGGCGGTTTTGTCACGAAAAACCGAGTGCTTTGCCCGCACATCGTCCAAGCTAATGCCGTACATTTTCAGCACTTCCTCGCCAGCGGGGCTAATGTACACATCGACATCCTGCAAGGTCAGCAAAAAATCCAGGCATTCTTCTATATAATGGCCAGAACCGGTAATCGCCCAGGCCAAACGGGGTTTATGCATGACAACAATAGCTTAAAGATAATTTTTTATTATACCTTAAGGTGGCTTAGGCAACGCACACAGGAACATCGAGTGGACTTTAACGAAACACAAAAACCGTTGATTATGGGCATATTGAATGTGACCCCAGACAGCTTTTCCGATGGCGGGAAATACCATCATATTGATGCGGCAATACAGCAAGTTGAGCAGATGCTGGCAGAAGGTGCGGACATTATTGATATAGGCGGCGAATCTACACGCCCTGGCTCTGATCCCGTTAGTTCGGAGGAACAGATTCAGCGCGTTATTCCTATTATTCAGGAGATCCGCAAGCACTTTGTTGATAATGTGGTAATTAGCATCGATACCAGCTTAAGCACAGTTGCAGAAGCGGCACTAGATGCTGAGGCCAATCTTATCAATGATGTTTCGGCAGGTTTAAACGACCCAGATATGCTGACTTTAGCTGCCAAAAGGGTCGTCCCCATTATCCTAATGCACAGGCTAGGCACGCCAAAAACGATGCAGGATAATCCTTATTACGATGATGTGGTGTCGGAAGTCATTGCTTTTTTGAAGTCAAGGATAACCGCGGCAATGGCGGCGGGCGTTGGCGAAAATAATATCGTCATTGATCCGGGTATCGGCTTTGGTAAACGCAAACAGGATAACCTGGACTTGTTGGCTAATTTGGATAAGTTTGTCGCGCTAGGATTTCCGGTGCTGTTGGGCGCTAGCCGGAAGCGATTTATGGGTTCAATATGCGATGTGACCGAACCTGCGGAGTTGGTCACAGCGACCGCCGTGACCACGGCGTTGGGTGTGATGGCGGGGGTGGGGTTATTTCGGGTTCACGATGTCAAAGCGAACCGCCAAGCTGCGGATGTCGCTTGGGCGATAAAACAAAGTAAATCGGCCATAACCGTTCAGACAGGATTCTTAAAGTGAAAGGTCAACCCTGTTGCGCCCAGTATTTTTAGCTTCGTAAAGCGCTTCATTAGAGGCTTCAATAAATTCTTCAGTCGTTTTATATTGTCCATTGAAACTGGCCACGCCAATACTTAAAGTAACCGGGATATTTTTTGAATCGCCAAGCAAAGAGCTTGAGCCGTACACTGCCTGCCTTATCTTTTCAGCAACCATGAGGGCACCTGCGGCATCGGTCCGAGGCAAAATGGCAACAAATTCATCGCTACCAAAGCGGCAAGCTATATCAGATGGGCGGGAAAGCGTTTTGTGGATGGTTTTGGCAACCCTCTTCAGGCATTTGTCACCTTCCTGATAGCCGTAACTGTCATTATAGGTTTTAAAATAATCAATATCGCACATCAGTAAGGAAGTATTGGTTTTTTCACGTTTCGCCAATTTAAATTCTTTAGCGACCATTCTTTCAAAACTTTTTCGATTCCCTAGCTTGGTCAGTTGATCGATCATAGCTATCGTAAGCAGGAATTGATTGGCTTTGATTAGGTTTTGTTGAGCCAAGAGCTTCTTACGCATGATACAAAGCCGCTCTATCCCGGCTATTTGTAATTGTAAATGGTAAGGGTTAATGGGTTTCGGCAAGCAGGCATCTGCGCCGACCAACATGCCAAGGCTATAGAATTGGTCATTCGGCTTTGTGGTCAGGAATATGATGGGGATCCACTCTTCCTTTTTAAAATCCCGGATCATTTTTGTTGCGACCGAACCGTTCAGGTCAGCTATTTCATCACCCATAAAAATTAGGTCTATACTATTTTCTTTGGCGTAAGCTAACCCGGATTTACCGTTTTCTGCATGGTGTATTTCGTGGCCTAACGCCGAAACGCATTCATTGACAATCATCCGGCTAATTTTGTCAGTGTCAACAACAAGGATTTTCATGGTACCCCTTAAATTTTATAAAAAATAAAGCTAAATTTTCCATAGTCTCATTTTAACTAAACTGGGTGCTTAAATCGATCCATAAACTACCCAGAAAAAATCATACGTAAACTACGCGCCGTACGTTAAAAGATCAGTTAACAATCATTTGTTTCATTTAAACACACGTTTGCGGGTATAGATTACTTAAAATACAAGCACCTCACAATAAGTACTACTACCTAAGTACGACTACCTACGTAGCTTGTGGCTATCGAGCTTAAGAAACTCCAATTGTAAGGTATAATTCTAATTTGGCCAGATAGAATGCTAACGGCTAAATCTAACCTAGCACTCTTTTTTTCGAGCCTTACCTGAAAGAAAGGGCATTAATGAACCGATCCTTTAGTATATCGGCCAATTTGCGAAAAAGCGTATCGAATTGACCATGATTGTTTGTGAACTATAAGTTGTGGCTTACATTGCATTACGTTAACCCTAATTGTGCTTAAAACCTCACATCCAGGACTTATCAAGTTCGAACAAGCCTTTAAGCCATCAATCCTGACCAAAATTGATGACCCTTTGCTAGAAAAGCATGCAGTCAGCCTTTGGATCAAACGTGACGACCTGCTGCATCCAATCATTTCCGGCAACAAATGGCGTAAGCTTAAATATAATCTGGATCACGCCCTGTCTGTGGGTGCCGACACCCTCATCAGCATGGGCGGCGCTTACTCAAACCACCTGCATGCCCTGGCATATATGGGCAAAAGCCTTAACCTGAAAACCATCGGCTTTATTCGCGGTGAACATCCTACACCGTTAACCCCTACCCTGCTGGATATGGAAAACTGGGGGATGGAGCTGCATTTTGTATCACGGTCGGACTATCGTCAATACAGAAATTATAAACACTGGCAAGATTTGCCTGCAATTAAGCCCTACCAATACTGGTTGCCTGAAGGCGGGGCGAATAACCTGGCGTTAAAAGGCATTGCAGAACTGCCCGATGAAATTGACATCCCTTATGATACCTTGTGTGTGGCTTGTGGAACGGGAGCAACATTAGCGGGTCTTATCGGCATTGTTCCTGCGGAAAAACAAGTGCTAGGCTTCGCCGCACTAAAAAACGCCAGATTTTTGCACTCGGATGTACAATCATTGTTATCTGGGGAATTTCATCACTGGGACATATTTCTTGATTACCATTTCGGTGGATTTGCTAAACTTAGGCCAGAATTAGCGTTATTTATGAGTCAATTTGAACAAAAAACTGCAATCCCGTTAGAACCTGTGTATACCGGAAAAATGCTGTACGGCATCTACGATTTGATTGCCAAAGGCTATTTCAAGCGCGGCCAGCGTATTATTGCCTTACATACCGGTGGCTTACAGGGAAATAGAGGATACGCCTGATGGAAAGGATACTGGAAGCTGAATTAATGGAAGACTTGGAGCAAGTTTTCGCTTATGCAAAAGCTGATTTTGAAAAACCGCATAAAAAGTTTGTGCAAAGCATTAAATCGCTCGTAAAAAACCCCAGTTTCAGCGGCAACGCATTGGATTTAGGCTGCGGCCCTGGCGACATCAGCTACCGTTTTGCAAAGGCTTTTCCTTTGTGCAAGATTGATGCTATTGATGGTTCCAGGCTGATGATAGATTATGCCGTAGGTACCATAAGCCCTGAATTGCAAGCACGCCTTAATTTTATACACGGAAAGCTGCCTGATACCGAATTACCGAAATCCAGTTACGACATTATTTTCAGCAACAGTTTGCTGCATCACCTGCATGACCCGCAAGTGTTTTGGCGCACGGTAAAGAAGTATTCCAAATCCGGCACACGCATAGCGGTTATGGATTTGCTGCGGCCTGGCACAAAAAAAATGGCAAAAACGCTGGTGGAAATGTATGCCTCTGCCGAACCGAAAATATTGCAGCAGGATTTTCATAACTCCTTGTTGGCGGCGTTTACACTCGAAGAAATCAAGGCGCAAATAGCCCAAGCTGGCCTGTTGCTAAGCCTCGAAAAAATCAGTGACCGGCATGTTTTTATCTCAGGACTCGTAAATTGACCGCAACGGACAACCCATGACAAACTTGAATTTAGCGCCGAAAGAAATCTTGGAAGCCATCGACCTGCAAAAACCGGAATTTTATATTAACCGTGAACTTAGCCTGTTGGAATTCAATAAGCGGGTGTTGGCGCAAGCCAAAGATGAAAACGTGCCGTTACTGGAACGGCTTAATTACCTGTGCATTTCCTGTTCCAATCTCGATGAGTTCTACGAAGTACGCGTCGCTGGCGTAATCCAAATGGCTGCTATTGACCCCAAAGCTATGGGTCAGGATGGCTTAAACCCGAATGAACAACTGGAGCTTATCGCCGCTAATGCCCATGAATTGGTCGATGAACAGTACCGGGTGCTTAATGACGTATTGATCCCAAAACTTAAACAGGAAAACATCAACTTTATCCGCCGCAATAGTTGGACTGAAGCCCAGCAGCTATGGCTGCAAACCTACTTTAATGATCAGTTGTTGCCTATTTTATCCCCAGTAGGTTTGGATTCAGCCCATCCCTTCCCACGCATATTAAACAAGAGCTTAAACTTCATCATCTCCCTGACAGGCAAAGATGCCTTTGGCCGCAACAGTGGCCGCGCCATTTTGCAAGCGCCCAGGTCCCTGCCGCGCATCATCCAGTTTCCGGCAGAAGAGACCCAAAGCGGGCCTAATGATTTCGTGTTTTTGTCGTCCATCATCCACGCGTTTGTAGGCGACCTGTTCAATGGCATGACCGTCAAAGGCTGCTACCAGTTCAGGGTGACGCGAAACAGCGATTTTTTTGTCGATGACGATGCCATAGACGACTTGCTGCTGGCAGTGCAAGGTGAACTGGCGATGCGGAATTATGGCGATGAAGTGCGCCTTGAAATTGATGCAAACTGTCCTGAGGAAACCGTCAGTTTCCTGCTCGACCGCTTTGAAATGACGCATGACCGGCTGTTCCTCGTTGATGGCCCGGTTAACCTCAACAGGTTACAGGAAATCATCGCGTTGGTTAACCGCCCTGACCTCTCGTTTGCCCCGTTCAAGCCTGTCGTCCCGCCACAACTGGCCCGGAACAAGGACATCTTTGCCGCCATCAAACGCCATGACATCTTGCTGCACCATCCTTTTGAATCGTTCTCGCCGGTTGTTGAGTTCCTGCGTCAGGCAGCCGTTGCGCCTGATGTGCTGGCAATCAAGCAAACGCTATACCGTACCGGCGCTGAGTCGCCGATTGTTGCCGCGTTAATTAAAGCGGCACGGGCAGGCAAGGAAGTGACGGTTGTCATCGAATTGCGGGCGCGATTTGACGAAAAGGACAATATTAGTTTAGCTTCCAAACTACAAGAAGCCGCCGTCCATGTCGTGTACGGCGTGGTGGGCTACAAAACCCACGCCAAAATGTGCCTGGTGTTGAAGCGGGAAGGCAAGGAGTTACGTAATTATGTGCATTTAGGTACGGGCAATTACCACCCCAAAACCGCATTGTTGTATACGGATTACGGCTTATTCTCCTGCGACAAAGATTTGGGTGAAGATGTCCGGCGCGTGTTCGCACAATTGACCAGCCTGGGCAAAGTCAGCAAACTCAATAAATTACTGCAATCGCCATTTACCCTGCATAGCGGCATTATCGAAAAAATCGAACGTGAAATTTTGCATGCCCAGGCAGGCAAACCCGCCAAAATTATTATTAAAGTGAACGCTATTGTTGAAGACCTCGTCATTCAGGCACTTTACCGTGCATCCCAGGCGGGTGTACAAATAAAACTGATCGTCCGTGGGATTTGTTGTTTAAAACCGGGAATACCGGGTATCTCAGAAAATATAGAAGTACGTTCCATCATCGGGCGCTTCTTGGAGCATGCGCGGGTTTATGCGTTTTCCAATGACGGTGTGTGGGAAGTTTATGCCTCCAGTGCAGACTTGATGAACCGCAATATGTTCCAGCGCGTGGAAGCCTGTTTCCCTATTGAAAGCAAACGCTTACATAACCGTATATTGCACGACCTGGACATCTACCTGAACGATAACAGCCAAGCGTGGGTATTACAGCCAGATGGTAGCTACAAAGCCATCCACCCCAGGAAAAATCAAGAATCTATGCAAGCACAAACTGTGCTGCTACAGGAATTACAACCCCAGCCATGACCCAAACCCCACGAAATCAGGGACAAGCGCACTAAGGCAATAGACCGAGCCTGCTTGCTATGGCCAACAGAAACCGGACAATAGCTTACCAAATCCGTGTCGAGATGAAATTTCTAGCCTGGTAATAGAGATAGCTCTTTTACTGTTATTGATAATACACCTGCCCTTTAATTTATAACTCATGTTACGCAGGTAACGAAACCTTCCCGTATGCCGCGCCGAGCACCGACGTTTTTGTCGGGAACAGCCCAAAGGGGCGCGGCAGGGATGCCGCGCGTTGCCAAAGGGACAGGAGTCCCTTTGGCAACCCCCGATAAAAACGGCGGAGCGCAGGAAGCAAGCGGCATCCGGGTCGCCTTTTCTTTGGATACTTTCTTTTGCGGAAAAATGCTCCTGCATTTTCCGCATTCACCACGTCCATGTGGCTTGGCGAAGCAAAAGAAAGTATCTCGCCTTCGGGTGCGAGAACCCGATTAAAATAAGCGTCGCGGTAGCGACACACAATTAACAAAAGACACGCATATACTACGTGTGCGTAACATCAGTTATAAATTGATACCAGATATAAGTTTTTTAATGACCAACACAACACTGCTCTCCCCAAAAATCCCCCAAACAAAAGATCAAACACTAGCTTGGACTGGCTTAGCTGGCTGTGGTGATTCATTGGCCTTGGCTACGGCCATCCAAAATGAAAACCGCTTGTTTGTAGTCGTTACGCCCGATAACCAAACGGCATTGCGATTGGAACATGAGCTGGCGTTTTTTTTAAACGAAGAACACCCCATATTGCACTTCCCCGATTGGGAAACCTTGCCTTACGATGTGTTTTCGCCGCTTTCCGAGATTATCTCAGAACGTCTGAAAACCTTGGCACTACTGCCACAGGTAAAGCGTGGCGCGTTGGTAGTGTCGGTGACGACCTTAATGCACCGACTGGCCCCCAGGGAACACGTTCTAGCCAACAGTTTTGCGATTAAAGTCGGCGATGATTTTAATCTGGAGCTGAACCGGATCAAGCTCGAAAGCGTCGGCTATCAGTGCGTATCGCAAGTTTACCAGCATGGTGAATTTGCGGTCAGGGGCTCGATTGTCGATATGTTCCCGATGGGCAGCAAAGTGCCTTACCGCATTGAATTATTCGATGAGGAAATTGAATCCATCCGTACGTTCGATCCTGAAACCCAACGGTCATTAGGGCTTTGTAACGAGATTCAGCTATTTCCGGCACGCGAATTCCCGTTTACGGATGAATCCATCAAGCATTTCCGGCAAGCGTTTAGGGAGTATTTCCCAGAAACTTCGCCTAAAAACGTGCTGTATGTGGATGTTACCAAGGGCATTACCCCTAGCGGAATCGAATACTATTTGCCGCTGTTTGTGGAACAAACCGCAACTTTATTCGATTACCTTCCGGCTTCAGCAGTGTTGGTCACGTCAGAAGCGTTCAATACCACCGCACTGGCGTTTTATGCAGAAGCGGAAGATCGCTATCAGCAACGGAAATACGATGTAGACCGCCCTTTGCTTGCGCCGGAGCTATTATTTTTGTCGGCAGAAGAACTGGCGGGAAGAACGGCAAACTTTGCCCGTATCACCTTCGACAACTCAACTAAATTAGGCAGCAAGGTATTCAACTGCCTTACCCTACCTGACCTGACCATTGATGCCAAACTAAGTGAGCCACCCCAACGCTTACAGCAGTTTATAAAGGAATCTCTTGGTAAAATCCTATTCGTAGCCGAGTCGGCTGGGCGCAGGGAAGCCTTGATCGACAAGTTAAGGCAATACAAGATTACCGTAAAACCCGTGGACAACTGGCAGGCTTTTTTAGCTGGGGACACCTCGCCTGCCATTACCGTTGCGCCTATGGATCACGGCGTATGGTTGGAAAATCCGCCAATAGCGATCATCACCGAAAGCTTATTGTCCGGCGAAAAAATCCAGCAGCGGCGTAGGCGCAGACGGTCGGCGGCACACGAGCTGGAAAATATCGTCAACAACCTGAATGAATTGACGATAGGCTCGCCTGTCGTCCATCAAGAACACGGCGTTGGCCGCTACTTAGGGCTACATACCTTGAAAATTGGCGGCATAGATGCCGAATTTTTGGCATTAGAATATGCCAACGGCGATAAGCTGTACGTCCCAGTCTCATCCTTGCATGTGATTGGCCGATACACCGGCGTAAGCCCTGAAAACGCGCCGTTGCATAAATTAGGCGGCGACCAATGGAGTAAAGCCAAGAAAAAAGCGATTGCGCGGATACGGGATGTGGCTGCCGAATTACTGGACATTCAGGCACAACGCGCCGTGCAAAAAGGCCATGCGTTTTCAGTGAAAGATGCGGATTACCTAGCTTTTTCCGATGCCTTTCCGTTTGAGGAAACGCCAGACCAACAAGCTGCCATTGAAGCGATCCTGGAAGATATGGCCAGTCCGCAACCGATGGACAGGGTCATCTGCGGCGATGTCGGCTTCGGTAAAACTGAAGTCGCCATGCGTGCAGCGTTCATCGCCGTGCAAAGCGGCAAGCAGGTTGCGGTCTTGGTGCCGACGACCTTATTGGCACAACAGCATTTCCAGAATTTCCGTGACCGTTTCGCCGACTGGCCGGTGCGGGTTGAGGTGATGTCCCGCTTTGTCTCGCCCAAGCAGCAAAAAGAAATTACCGAAGATTTGGAGCGAGGTAAGGTCGATATTGTTATTGGCACCCATAAGTTATTGTCCAAAGACCTGCGCTATAAGGCGCTGGGTTTGGTCATTATTGATGAAGAACACCGTTTTGGCGTGACTCAGAAAGAACACTTCAAAAAGCTCCGGCATTCGCTCGATATGTTGACCTTAACCGCCACACCTATCCCACGTACGCTCAATATGGCGTTATCGGGTTTACGCGATATTTCGATTATTGCTACCCCACCGCCTAACCGCCATGCCATCAAAACCTTTATCAGCGAATGGGTGGACGCGCAAATCAAGGAGGCCTGTCAGCGGGAAATCAAACGCGGTGGGCAATTATTTTTCCTGCATAATGATGTCAAATCTATGGGTAAAATGGCCGCTGATCTGGAGAATCTTGTACCAGAAGCCCGAATAGCGATTGCCCATGGGCAAATGGCAGAACGTGACCTGGAGCGCGTCATGATGGATTTTTATCATCAACGTATTAATTTACTGTTGTGTTCCACCATCATCGAAAGCGGCATTGATATTCCCAGCGCCAACACCATTATCATCAACCGTGCCGATAAACTGGGTTTGGCGCAATTGCACCAGTTGCGGGGTCGGGTGGGACGCTCGCACCATCGGGCTTATGCTTATTTTGTGGTGCCGCCTAAAACGCTAATGACTAACGACGCGGTCAAACGCCTGGAAGCGGTAGAAAAATCCGGCGACCTGGGTGCGGGTTTCATGTTGTCATCACACGATATGGAAATCCGGGGGGCGGGCGAATTATTGGGCGATGAGCAAAGTGGGCAAATCCAGGAAATCGGCTTTACCTTGTACACCGAGTTACTGGAACGTGCGGTGGCTGCGCTTAAATCAGGCAAAGCCACCGATCTGGAAGCGCCGATGGATAAAGGGCCGGAAGTCGATCTACAAACGGCGGCGCTGATTCCCGCAGATTACCTGCCTGACATTCATGCCCGTTTGGTGTTGTATAAGCGTATCGCCAACACTGAAACGATGGATGACTTACGCGAATTGCAGGTAGAAATGATCGACCGTTTTGGCTTGTTGCCGGAAGCCGTAAAAACCCTGTTCAGCGTCACCGAATTAAAACAACAGGCAGAAAAGCTGGGTGTCAAGAAGATAGACGCGAATGACGGTGGTGGCCGTATCGTCTTTACGGCAAACCCCACGCTGAATACCGAAGCCTTGATTCGATTGATCCAGACGGAAGCGCAATGTTACAAATTTGATGGCGCGGATAAGCTAAGGTTCATCAAACCGTTTGCCGACACAGAACAAAAGCTTGGGTTTATTAGCGGATTATTGACAAAATTAACGCCGGAAACAACTACTTGACCAGGAACATAATAAAATGAAAAGAATAATATTTTGTAGCCTTAGCCTGATGATTGCCTTGTTAAGCCCATTTGCTAAGGCCGAAAGCAGGTACCAAATTGAAATGCTGGTATTTTCACAAGGTTTGTCCACAACTGAGGCATTCAACCAAACGGAAAGCAAAATCAGGTGGCCGTCAGCCCTAACGGAACTGTCTGCCTATGAACAAACGGATAACAAGGCGCTTAAAGGGGGTATAGCAGAATTATTGAATGCTGGGGAATATCGGTTGATTGCAAACCTTGCTTGGGTTCAATCGACTGGGCCAGGGGGCGTGATTTTACCGGTACATATACAAAGCACCGACGGCAACCTTGATGGTTTTATACACATACGCAACACACAACAGATTGAATTAATAGTCGATTTGGAACAAAAATCAAACCAAACAAACAGTTTGGGTAAGCCTTACCTCTTTCGGTTGAATGAAAAGCGACCTGTAAAGCTTTATGAAACCCAGTATTTTGACCACCCCAAGATAGGCGTATTGGTGCGGATTAGCGGGGTTTGACAGGCATAGAAGATGCTACTTCGTACCTCATTGATCCTTTGGAACCGCTCATTTCTTTTTTTTCTTCTTCGCAACTTCCCGATTCCCGTTAACGGGTTGACTGTACATCTTAAGCCGATCGGAATGCTGATACATTATTGAATTTCTTTGCATGTATTCGAGCTGGTTTTGTTGATCCTGTAACTGTTGTATTTGTCGTTGTTGATCTTGCAAAAGCAGTTGTCGCCGATATTGATCCTGTGCTTGTAGTTGCTGCTGAGTTTGTAAATGCTGTATTTGGACTTGCTGCCAAAAATTGTCTTGAAAACCGCCAGGAGGGTAATTTACCCGAGGTGCTGCAACAGCAGAAAAACTCAATAAAAACAGTATTAGTCTAAGCATAATCAAACCCGAGTAGTTAACCTAAAGAGTATCACTTTTGGAAATGATAAAGCGATAGGGTTTGTGACAAAAAACATCATTAAAGCCGCATCGGTTAGTGCCGTATAATGGCAGAAAGTTTCATTTGAAGTCAAAATGCGGATTCCTGTACACATGAGATTTGAAAAACAAAGTTTATTAAACGGTTCATGCTTACTGTTACTGCTGGCAATATCAACCAACCTCTCCGCCCACGGCGTTGATGCCTCGACTAAAAGCTTCTTAATCGCCAACCAAGGCGTGGCAATAGGCCCATTCCTGTATATTGGCGCGAAACACATGGTGACGGGTTACGACCATCTGCTGTTTTTGGTCGGCGTAATCTTCTTTTTATTTCGGATTCGTGATGTCCTGGTTTATGTCAGCCTGTTTACCTTGGGACACAGTTTGACCTTATTGTTTGGCGTTTTACAGGAAGTCCATGCTAACGCTTACCTTATTGATGCCATCATTGGCTTGTCGATTGTCTATAAGGCGTTTGATAACCTGGGCGGCTTCCGGCGGCTCTTGGGCTTTCAACCGAACAATAAGATCGCCGTGGCGGTATTCGGATTGTTTCATGGCTTTGGTTTGGCAACCAAGTTACAGGATTTTGCCTTACCCAAAGCCAACTTATGGGAAAACCTACTAGCTTTTAATGTCGGCGTGGAAGTGGGGCAGTTTGTCGCCTTATTTTTTATCCTGATCGTCCTCGCGTTTTGGCGCAGGTCGCCCAGCTTTTATACTTTTGCTGCCACCACCAATACCTTGTTGATGACGGGCGGATTGATCCTGTTCGGTTACCAGTTGACCGGTTATTTCGTGTACAGTTAATACCATGAATCAAGAAAATATCCCTATACAATCAACAAAATCACTTGTTAACGCGAGCTTAGTGGCAGTGTCGCTGGCAATGCTTATCCTGTTTACCGCCGTGCTTCCCGCTGAATACGGCATTGACCCAACTGGATTGGGGAAGAAGATGGGGCTAACCGTGCTGGCAGAGCCATCTTCCCAAGTGGCTAAAAACTGCCCAGGGACGGTTCAAGTTCAGGTCGATAATTCGGCAACAAAAAGCATCGCCAATCAACCAGAAGTAGCCGCCCAACAGGCTGATGCACTTACGGAACGCAACGATACTGTGTCTATTGTCATCCCGCCCAACAAAGGCCTTGAGTATAAGTTCTACATGGAGCGGGACTATGCGCTGGATTACTCATGGAAAACAGACGGCAAACCGATTTATTTCGATTTTCATGGCGAACCCAAAGGCGCAAAAAACGGCTATTTCAAAAGCTACGCCACCGCCACGGACAGCAAAGCCAGCGGTTCTTTAATGACACCCTTTGAAGGTATCCACGGTTGGTTCAGGGAAAACGGGACCAATCAACCCATCACGATTCAGTTAAATACCAAGGGTGTTTATAGGATTATGGGTGTTATGTGATGGTTGGTATGGCGCGACAAGCGTGTTTGGAATGTATCAATAGCTACCTACATGCCATGATTAACGGTGGCAAATAGCACCGTATTTACTTACAATATCCTGTTAATCAAACTTTTTACCCGATCTTAAGGGATTGGAATCATCATGCCTTGCACACGTGCGCGCGGTGTCAGGCATTGCGGCTTTAGGAATTATGGAACAACACAATCTCACGCTTGGAATCCCCAGTTTTACTTACCCTGATCTTTATGATTCTGGCCGTCTAAAAGACCTATTAACCGTTTTCGATGCGTCGATAAGAAAACATGATGCTGACTTGTTCAATAGATATGCTGATTACCGGCAAAGCCAAGGTGAAGGGTTAACGCCGGAAGCCTTATCGGAATTGTTAGTTCAAATGGGGCCTTACGTCGGGCAGTTTGTGGCGAACTTGTTTAATGTGACTGAGCAACATCAGGCGCAGGCAACAAAAATCAAAGACGAGTTTGCGACCATTTTTACTTATAAAAATGAAGTCGTCGCCAAGTTGAACCTGGCTTTTAAGGATGCGGATGTCAGTACGTGGGATAAGAGCGCAGTCAACAAACGCTTTAATCTTTTGGTTGCCGCAGCGTTTCCAGACGCGGATAAAGACAACGATCCTGAACATCGTGTCGCCCGTGTGGGTGCCGCCATCGGTTTGTTGTCAGCGCATTACAAACTGATTGCCAAAGGCAAGGACAGTGATTACGCAAATGCGGCTGAGGCTTTGCAGGCACTGCGTAACAAGCTTTCGGCGCATCAGCAAGCCGCAGCGGAATTTAAGGACATTATCGCCCTTCAAGACCCAGCCGAATTTGCCCAAGGCTTAATGGAAATAGTCCAGCGCTGGAGCTTTGTCGCCCAGCAAAACCCTGAAATCGGCGGCAAGTGGTTAAGCTTTAAATTCCCCGAAAAACGCGATTTCAGTCATCTGGTCGAGCATGATGTCGTCGATAAGGGCGAGTTCACGGCCTGGATGGGCGAGCTGAAACACCGCCGCCGTCGTGACGGTTTTAAATTGACCGACCCGCGCTTTAACCAGCGCGAAGTGTTGTCGGAAGTCGATCATTGTATTTACTGTCACGAGCGTGATACCGATTCCTGCTCCAAAGGCATGATTAACAAGAAAACCAAACTCTTTAAAGTCGATCCTTTGGGTGTCACGACGACGGGCTGTCCGCTGGATGAAAAGATTTCCGAGATGCACTTGGTCAAGCGCAATGGCGATAACATCGGCGCGTTGGCAATCATCATCATCGATAACCCGATGTGCCCAGGCACGGGGCATCGTATCTGCAACGATTGCATGAAGGGGTGTATCTACCAGAAGACCGATCCGGTCAATATCCCTCAAATCGAAACCAACGTGCTGACGGATGTGCTGTTCATGCCTTATGGCTTTGAGATTTACAGCTTGCTGACACGCTGGAATCCGCTGAATGTCAAACGCCCGTACATGCTGCCTTATAACGGCAAAAATGCGTTGGTGGTCGGTTTAGGGCCTGCGGGTTACACCATGGCGCATTATCTGTTGAATGAAGGCTTTGGCGTGGCGGGAATTGATGCCTTAAAACTGGAGCCTTTACCGACTTACTTGACGGGCGATAGCGCCACCCTGCCTCAACCGATTGTTGATTTCAAAGAACTGTACGAACAACTTGACGAACGTATCTTGGCGGGATTCGGTGGCGTGGCGGAATACGGTATCACTGTCCGTTGGGACAAAAACTTCCTGAAAGTGATTTACCTGACGCTACTTAGGCGGCAAGCTTTTCGCGCTTACGGCGGTGTGCGTTTTGGCGGCACGATCACCATTGATGATGCCTGGGATATGGGTTTCCATCATATCTGTATCGCTTCCGGTGCCGGTAAGCCGACGATTATCGGCCTGAAAAATAACCTGATCCGTGGCATACGGCAAGCCTCTGACTTTCTGATGGCATTACAATTGACGGGCGCGGCAAAAGCATCTTCCTTGGCCAATCTACAAGTACGCCTACCTGCCGGAGTAATCGGCGGCGGTTTGACGGCGATTGATACTGCCACCGAACTGATGGCGTATTATCCGGTCCAGGTCGAAAAAACGCTTAACCGTTATGAAGCATTGGTCAAATTGTACAGTGAAGACACCGTCAGAAGCCGTTACGACAAGGAAGAAACCCTAATCCTTGATGAATTCCTCGCACATGGCAGTCTAATCAAAGCAGAACGCCAACGCGCTGAGGCGGCAGGGGAACAACCGAACTTTCAACCGTTAGTCGAACAGTGGGGCGGCGTGACCCTGTTCTACCGCAAAGGCATGAAAGATGCCCCCGCTTATCGGCAAAACCATGAAGAAATCGCCGAAGCTCTGGAAGAAGGCATTGCGCTTGCTGAAGGTATGAGTCCACTGGCTGCATTGACTGATGAATACGGTCATCTTAACGCCGTCGAATTTGAAAAACTGGTATTGGAAGAAGGCCGTTGGAACAACTCTGGGCAAATCGTGAAAGTGCCTTTGCGTGGCCTTTATATTGCAGCGGGCACCTCACCCAACACGATTTACCAAAGCGAATATCCAGACACTTTCGTAATGGATAAACACTTTTTCCAACGCTTTGAGCCGGAATGGACGGATGGCGAATTGGCCTTAGTGCCGATGCACGATGAGGAAGCCCCCAAACTGGGCAAACCCGCACCGCTAACTTCCTACCAAAAAGACGGCAAATACATCAGTTTTTATGGCGACAACCATCCGGTGTACGCGGGTAATGTCGTGAAGGCAATGGCGAGCGCGAAAAATGGTTACCCTTATATCGTCAAATTGTTTGAAAAAGAACTGGCAAACTTAAATCCAGCGCACCAAGCCGAACGCGATGCCGCTTTAACCAAGCTGTTTAACAAACTGGATGAAGCCTTCACCGCCACTATCGTCGCAATCAACCGTTTGACCCCGACCATTATTGAAGTCGTCGTTAAAGCGCCGATGGCGGCGGAGAAGTTTTTCCCCGGCCAGTTTTACCGTGTACAGAATTTTGAAGCCCATGCGCCAGTCGTCGAAAACACGGTGTTAACCGCAGAAGGCCTGGCACTGACGGGCGCTGAAGTTGACAAGGAAAAAGGCACTATCTCCCTGATTGCCTTGGAGATGGGTTCGTCCTCCCGCCTGTGTGCAAGCTGGAAAGTCGGTGATCCCCTCGTCATCATGGGTGTCACCGGTACGCCGACTGAAATTACAACCAACCAGACCGTACTGCTTATCGGCGGCGGTTTGGGTAACGCCGTGCTGTTCTCCATCGGCAAAGCCTTACGGGCGGCGGGTAATAAAGTGATTTATTTTGCCGGTTATAAATTCAGTCAGGATCGTTTCAAGATTTCAGATGTGGAAGAGGCGGCCGATGTGGTTATTTGGGCGGTGGATAAAGGCGATACAGTACAGCCTTTTACCGTAAGCCGTCCGCAAGATAAGTCATTCGTTGGCAATATTTTGGAGTGTATGGTTGCTTACGCCAAAGGTGACCTAGGCGAACAGCCGATTTCTCTGGCCGATGTCGATCACCTTATCGTCATCGGTTCCGACCGGATGATGGCGGCGGTTAAAACAGCGCGTTACGATGTGTTGAAGCCTTTCTTAAAAAAATCCCATCACGCCATTGGCTCCATCAACTCGCCCATGCAGTGCATGATGAAAGGGATATGTGCCCAGTGTTTATGCAAGCATGTCGAGCCTGACACCGGCAAGGAATATTTTGTGTATTCCTGTTATAACCAGGATCAGGATCTGGACCGGGTTGATTTTCCGCATTTGAATGCACGCTTACGGCAAAATACCGTGCAGGAAAAGTTGTCGAATTTGTGGTTGGATTATTTGATGTCGAAAGCTGGGTAGGTTGTGGGTGAGGAACGAACCCCAACATTCAATACTTCGTTTATGTTGGGCTTCATTTTATTCAGCCCAACCTACGCGCTGTGCGACAGGTTCAATCCGCGACATTGCAGAAACCAAGGGTTGAAAACATCAGGACAAATGCGCTCCCAGTGGAGCATATTGTTAATGAAATAGTTTAATTAATTGACCCAGCTACCGGCTTCCTCCACCAGCCCACCCATTACCCGCGAAGGTTCAGTTTGCGTAAGGCGGATTCGGAGCAAAGCGACAATCCGCCACGCCAAACAATGCACAACCTTCAAGCATGCAACCTAACCCAAAACCCATACCCAGAAATTTCAGTGGCAATGTCGCCACGATGGATTCCGTTTATGGCGGATTGCCTCGCGGCGAATCCGCCTTACGTCAGTATTTTTAATCCGACTTACGAGTTTTATTCTGCAATTAGCCTGATGTTCTTTGCAATGTCTTCACTCTTATCATTTTTTGCAATTGTGAATTGCACTTTATCGTCAATTTTTAAGTCGTTAAAGTCGACATCAACAAGGCTTAAATAATGAAAGTATAAATTGTTTGGCGGGAATTTTATAAAGCCGAAACCAGTTTTCAATGTAATTATTATTCCAGTATTTTCAGTAGAAGCAACTGTAGCCTTTTCTTTTGGTTTTTCAAAAACTCGTTGCTTAGTTTGAGGAACGAAAAGATTATTTATTAAGGGTTCATTTTTTTTAACTCTGTTGTCAATAATTTCATGCATTGCAACTGGATACGTAACTTCTTCAAGCAAATCCTGTGATGTCCTTGTAGTCATTGCTTTCCCATTGTCGCTGGTATATTCAAAATCCCAACTTAGAACCATAACCCTTGTGCCAAGCGTATTTAGTTTTCGAATCAACGGCACATAGTCACCGTCAGAGGTAATTAAGACCAACACATTAAATCTCTTATAAAATGCAAGTTCAAATGCCTCTAATGCCAACCAAACATCTATGCCTTTTTCGTGTCTTACTCCACTTTGAGAAGTCTTCACAGGGAGATAATGTGTCGTAACACCTTCTGAACTTAAAATGTCATCAAACATTCTGTCATAAAAAAGCGAGTTGCCTTGTTGAGATGCTTCATTTGCATTCAATCGTCCACGGAAATAATGTGCATCAACTATTTGACAAAGTCGCTCGTCTGTCCCTTCTTGCTGTGCAACGTGATTTCTAATAAAGTGATGCAGCCCTGCAATGCTTATTCTACTTTTTCGTTCGTGAGAATAATTATAGAAGTTGCTAACGTGAAGAAAATAATTGCCATCATAAAAAACGCCAATTCTTGTCATACTGAGGTCTTTGTTATTTGCCATATTTTTGATTTTAGTTAGTTAAAATTTTAAAAACTGGGTATCGACCCGCTCTAACGTGCTATTTTCGATTAAGAATTAGGCTCCCTGACGTGCGGGAAATTTCCTTGTAGTCTCTCAACGATATAAGTGAGCCGATCCCTCCAGCAGCGATAGCAATTGCTATTGCTGTGTAGGTTACAGATCCACCGAGGACTGCAACGGCAGCAGGTGCAACAAAACCAGAAACGATAACTGAAGTACCGCTTGTTACCGGTGCGGCTACGACTCCGTACACCGCAAAGCCGATCGCTGCTACTGCAATTGCCCATGCTACATTGCCTGTTGCTCGGAGTCTTATCGTTTTCTTTGCCAAGTCACCGGAAATCTCAATGCTATTTTCTTTGCGCTTTAGGGCTTCGCCAAGCTCTTTTTCAGTACTAACTTGTGTTGTCATCATCAATCCTGTAGCTAAGCTCATAAGATGTGCAGAATGAAATCAAGTCCAATTATAGCGGACTAACGATTACTTTTCCTCAATCACCTGAAAAAACGTCTCGTTTTCCTTAATCATCCCCAATTCGTCCCGCGCCCGTTCTTCAATAGCTTCCTCGCCTTTCCTTAAATCTTGGATTTCTGCGTACAAGGCCGTAAGGCGGATCAAATGTAGAGCGGATTAGACGCGCAAACATACGGACTTTCTATTTTGGTTGGCTTTGGGCGCGGCGTAAGTCCGTAAGGCGGAAACCGTTAGGTGTTCCGCCACCCCCCATCTTTGATTCGTCGGAACACGGCTAACGCCGCTTCCGACTTACGGCCTTGAGTAGGCACAGATTCAATAGGCGGCGAAACCAAGGCAAGTCAAATGTAGGGCGGATTAGACGCGCAAACATGCGGATTTTCTGTTTTGGTTGATTTTTGGGCGCGGCGTAATCCGCCAACTGCGGTGCTTAATTTACCTCCAGGGTTGGACGAAACCATACGGCGGATTACGACGCGCGGTAAATCTTTACCTACATTTTAGATTGGAGAGTTTGCGCGTCTAATCCGCCCTACCAACTGACACGGTCGATTTAGCTCGGCAGATTGGGGTAAGGAACGAACCCCAACGATCAAGACTCAATAGATCAGTGCATCGCATTATATTTTTCTTTAAACTCCTTAAATCCGGCTAACGCTTCTTTCATGGCTGCGCCGCCACCTGTTAAATCGCCATCGTTGAAGCTGCTACGGGCTAGGCCCAGTTTTTGAGTGGCTCTCGATTTAATCATCGACAGTTGACCATTGGCAGTTGAAAACGTCTTTTGCACTTGTTTTGCGTCCATCAACCTCTCGATAACCACTTTTTGGTCTTCGCCTTTATCAAAGGCGGCAACGGCCTTTTCCAGATGTTCAATCGTTAGGTCTAACGATTTTTTTACGTCGGAAGTGCCTTGCATCCCGATAGCAACAGCATTGGAACAAACAAAGCTTAAAACCGCTATGGTTAGCAGAATTTTTATTGTTTTCATCATGTTAAAGTCTCTGTCGTAGGTTTATAGCGTAAATTAATTGGGTATACTTTACGTTTGTTTGCGCCGTTAATCTAGTGACGGATTCGGGGTAATTCTCTATAAAGTTGGGATAAAGCGACCTCTTTTTATTCTAAAATCAGCCTGCCATTTAGTCTATACCATTAGCTTACACACTGCATGGAACTATTAAATGGTTTTAAGCTCTCAGACAAATAAATTTGGAGCGTTTCTTATGAAAAAACTCTTTTCTTTACTGCTGATGGCGTTATGCTTGTGGCATATCAATACGAATGCTGAAGAAAACAAGGGGGCGACAATGACCGAAAGCACGGTAAAACTAACTGAAAAGCATTACAACAAGCCATCGGGCGATGAGCTTAAAACCAAGCTTACGCCGTTGCAATATAAGGTAACGCAAGAAGAAGGTACAGAACCACCGTTTAAAAACGAATATTGGGATGAGCATCGGGCGGGGATATATGTGGATGTTGTCAGCGGCGAGCCGCTGTTTTCATCCTTGGACAAATACGATTCCGGCACTGGCTGGCCGAGCTTTTCCAAGCCGTTGGTGGCAGAACACATCACCGAAAAAAACGATTTTTCCTTGTTTTCACGCCGTACCGAAGTGCGTTCTAAATATGGCAACTCGCACTTAGGCCATGTCTTCGACGACGGCCCAAAACCGACGGGATTGCGTTACTGCATGAATTCCGCATCTTTACGATTTATTCCGATGGAAAACTTGGAAAAAGCGGGTTATGGGGAGTTTTTAACAATGTTTAAGAAATAAACAACCGCTCAGGCTAAACCTAAAGTAATCATTATGCTTAATCCAGGCACTGATTATGTGATTCTAGATATAGGATCAGAGCGTATTCCTAAGGACTTCGATAATGCAGAAGACCCGCTCACTGTACCTGTAAAGATCGGAGAATTAGCACTTGTTCCTGTTCAAGCAGATAACGATGGTTTTCTTCCGCCGCCGAAATTTGATGAGGAGATTCTAATCGTAGAGATGGATGACGGTGATGACTTTGAGCCTCTTGATGAATTCTTTTCTTACGTATGTAAAGCTAAGTGTATTGTTTCTCACAATGCCGAAACTGATCTCAAATTGCTTGATCAATTACACCGATTACGTTACGGAGTTCCGCTTGCAGTGTCCGGTGAGGTCTATTGCACTATGCAAGAGAGTTTGCCTTTTTCGAGACTGCATATTTGGAGCGGTGGCAAAAAGATAAAGAAATGGCTCACTTTGCGCCAGTTATACACTCATATATTTAGTGATGTACTCCCCAAAGGCGATATTATCGATGATGTGGTCAAGTGCTGGATGTGTGCAGCCTTTTTGATGCGACAAGCTAAATGAATTCATAGAAACACAACAACTCAAAAGCATTGCACCGACTGCTTACATTCTAACAGTCCCTAAAAGAGCATATGTTCAACCCACATTATCCCACACTTCTGAACGCCGCTTACCATGAATAACTCAATAAAACTCAAGGTTTACTACAATTCCGCTTGCCCTGTTTGTAAGGCGGGGATTGAAGGGCAAATGAGCAAGGAACGCGGTTGTGATATTCAATGGAACGATGTCCATAACCAAAACGATTTGGTAGCTGAGATCAATTCGGAGCTTAAATTTGTGAGAGAACGGTTGCATGTGCTTGATGAAAAAGGTGAATTGCACGTTCGCTGCGAGGCGGGAAGCCGAGTAGTCCCCAGAAGCGATAGGGCTGGGCGTTTTCACGGAGCGTTTTTTGCGGCGTGAAAATGCAAAGCATTCCGAC
>JAYVGW010000078.1:0-6535 GCA_043771735.1 Methyloglobulus sp. | reverse complement strand
GGCAAAGTTATCGAGTCGTTAAAAGAAAAGGGATTGCTCGATCAGTCTACGATCATGATTTTAGGCGACCACGGCGAATCCTTGTTTGATGACAAGTTTCTTGGGCATGGCCACGCCATTAATGATGCCCAAACATTGATCCCCCTAATTACCAATGATCCCAATATTGTTGTTGATGAACCGATAGGCCAGATTGATGTCGCTGAAATAACGATTCGATCGGCGTTAGGGTTGGAAAACAATTGGTCGAACCAAGATAAGAAAGTATTTCAATTGGTTGGTTCTTTGTCAAACCCTACCTTAATCGCCCATGTAGCTCACAATGGAGTCCGGACGTTATTTGATTTCCGATCCGAGGAGGTTTTTTTCAGCGAGCCCAAGTTATGGAAATCGTATAAAGAGGCGCTAGCTGATCCGTTGTATAAAGACAGGACTGAAAGCTTGATCCGGGAGTGGGAAGCTCTTCGGTGGCAGGAATATACCGCCAAAAAGGAATAAATAATAATTGGCTTCTTGGATTTAGCTGATGAGTCGATATTAAGGGGTTTTATTTAAAATTTTTCCAATGCAAGCCATGGGGTCAAAAGCCCTGTCGCAAGAGTTTTATTAGAATGATGATAGCGAGAATGCGATAAGGAGCTTGCCGTATGATTGAACGCACTGAAAATATGCCTGTCGGCTCCAGCCTGCCCTGGACGGATATACTTGAGCATTTGCCGTTCAACGCCGAAGGCCTGTTGCCCGCCATCACCCAACAATACAACAGCGGCGAAGTGCTGATGCTGGCCTGGATGAACCGCACAGCACTGCTGGAAACCCTGGCAACCGGCCAAGTGTGCTACTGGTCGCGTTCACGCGGGCAATTATGGCGCAAGGGCGAAACGTCAGGCCACCGTCAGCAGCTGAAAGAACTGCGCCTCGATTGCGACGGCGACACGCTATTGCTACGGGTCGACCAGCTCGGCCCGGCTTGCCACACAGGACGGCGCAGTTGTTTTTACAACGCCGTGCGCGGCAACCGGGTCGAGGTAATCAGCACACTATTTATTGCCAAAAATAATTCATAACTATTCAGCCACAGATTGACACAGATTAAACAGATTGCTCTATTCAGCGCGAAGCGCTAAAAGCCCTCTCCAGCGGGAGAGGGTTGGGTGAGGGGAATTAAAATAAGGAAAAAATCGTATTTTGATCCCCTCATCCTAACCTTCTCCCGGTGGGAGAAGGGACTGTTCATGACGCTGAATAGTTACAATAATTCTTTATAACCGCTATCCTGGAGAATCCAATGTTTGATACTAACCGCTCCACACCTGTCCCCGTGACCATTTTGACCGGTTTTTTAGGCGCAGGAAAAACCACGCTTTTAAACCGTATTCTGTCCGAAGAACACGGTCAGCGCATTGCCGTTATCGAAAATGAATTCGGTGAAGAAGGCATTGATAGTGACCTGCTCATTCAGGGCGAAGAGCAAATCGTTGAAATGAACAATGGCTGCATTTGTTGCACCGTGCGCGGTGATTTGGTGCGCATTCTGGGCGATTTGGCGGAAAAACGCGAGAACGGGGCGCTGCATTTTGAGCGGATTATTATTGAAACGACAGGCCTTGCAGACCCCGCTCCCGTGGCGCAAACGTTTTTTGTTGAACGGGATATTGGTGAGTATTATTTGCTGGATGCGATTATTACCGTCGTCGATGCCAAACATGCCCTCAAACAACTTGATGATAACCATGAGGCAGAAGAACAGGTTGGCTTTGCAGATCGTTTGTTATTATCCAAAACGGATTTGATAACACCCGCAGAAGTGACGGAACTGGAAGCCCGTTTACGCGCCATCAACGCCCGTGCGCCTATTGCTCATGCCCATTTTGGTGAAACCGACATCAGTGAAATTCTCGATATACGCGGGTTTAACCTCAATGCCATCCTGGAAATTGAACCTGATTTTCTGGACGATGTCAGCCATGAACACGACGCCGGTATCACGTCATTTGTGTATCGCACCGACCAGGCTTTTGATGCAGCAAGAATCATCGGCTTTATGGATGTGATGGTCAGGGATCATGGTAACGATTTATTGCGCTATAAAGGCATTGTCCATATCGCCGGTTGTGATCGTAAGGTGATTTATCAGGGTGTGCATATGCTCCTGGGAGACAGTATTGGCGTGCCTTGGGCAAGTGATGAAATCCACCAATCGGTGCTGGTCTTTATCGGGCGCAACCTGCCCAAGCAAGTTATCCATGAGGCACTGGACAGTTGCAGGGTGATTTGACATGCTAACGCGCTTAACAGGCGGGCGGATTTTTGATCCTGCCCAAGGTTTAAATGGCACGGTTCAAGATCTGTGGTTCCGTGATGGTGTGATTATCTCTACGCCCGATTCAGGTGAAACGATTACGGCTGATTATGATGTCTCCGGCAAAGTCGTGTTGGCCGGAGCAATCGATATTCACAGTCACATTGCCGGTGGCAATGTTAATACTGCGCGTTTGTTGCTGCCGGAACAACACCGCAACAGCATGGCCCGAAAGTTGGGTCACGCTTTCAGCACGGCGCACTGGTCAACCACAGAAACCGGCTATCGCTATGCACGAATGGGCTACACCACAGTGGTTGAACCTGCGGTATTACCCTGTAACGCCCTGGATGCGCATTTACAGATGGCGGATATTCCGATTATTGACACCGCTGGCCTGGCGATTCTCGGTAATGATGATTTTTTACTGCGCATGATGCGCGCCAAGGCCAGCCAAAACCAAATCAACGATTATGTGGCCTGGACGTTACATGCAACACGCTGTCTCGGTTTAAAGGTGATTAATGCCGGCGGCGCCAATGCCTTCAAATCGAATGCGCGCAGTTTCGATCTGGATGATGTCGTGCCGGATTATGGCGTCAGTTCCCGGCACATTTTACAAACGCTGCAACGCGCCGCTTGCGAAATTCAGTTGCCGCATCCGGTGCATGTGCATTGCAATAACCTGGGCATTCCCGGCAATGTCGATACCGCCATCGCCACCATGGAAGCAGCGCAAGGCTTGCCCATGCACCTGGCGCATATTCAGTTTTATGGTTATGGAGCGGAAGGCGTCCGAGGCTTTTCATCGGCGGCGGCGAAATTAATTGACGGCTTTAATAAGCATCGCAACATCACTATGGATGTCGGTCAGGTGATTTTTGGCCAGACCGTAACCATTTCCGGCGACGTCATTGCCCAGTACAGTCGCCGTAACAATGCCTCACCCAACAAATGGGTGGTCTGGGATGCCGAATGCGAAGGCAGTGGCGGCGTTGTTCCGTACCGTTATCAGGAAAAAAGTTTTGTCAATAGCCTGCAATGGCTGATTGGCCTGGAAATTTTCTTATTGGCCGAAGACCCGTGGCGCTTGTTTTTTACCACCGATCATCCCAATGGCGGGCCGTTTACGCGCTATCCGTATTTGATCCGGTTGTTGATGGATGTTGATTTTCGTCTGGAATGTATGGCCAGGCTAAATCAGGAAGCAGTGGCCATGAGCTTGTTAAAAGACCTGAAGAAAGAATTCACCCTGTACGAAATCGCCACCATGACCCGCACCGCCGCCGCGCGACTATTGGGGCTGCATGATCGCGGGCATTTACTGCCCGGCGGCATTGCCGATATTGCCGTCTACAGTGAGCAAGCCGATAAGGAGGCCATGTTTACGGCGGCTGATTTGTTGTTCAAGAACGGCGAACTGGTGGTTAAACAGGGCGTTATTCAGCAACGCCGTCAGGGGACAACACAAACCATACAAGCGCAGTTTCATCCGCATATCAAACGCGATATACAAGCCTACTACGACCGCTTTTATAATCTGAGCCTGGATAATTTCAAGGTGGAGGATGTGAGTTTCAGGCAAGCGGATAGTGATCGCTTTGTCAGTCATGATTGTGGACAACCTTATCTTGCATGACAGGCGATGACCCAAAACACACATCAATAAAATATGAACCCGTACAGCTTATCCCCATCATCTAAAGTTATTGAACGCATACCCGTATTCATTATCAGCGGATTTCTGGGCAGCGGAAAAACCACTTTGCTGAATCGTTTGTTGAGCCATGCGCCCAAATCTGCGGTCATCATCAATGAATTTGGCACCACTCCGATCGACCAACAATTACTGCGCGAGCATAAAGTGCCTTTATCAACCTTAGTAGGTGGCTGCTTATGTTGCCAAGTTATTGGTTCGTTAACGCCCTTACTCAAAAATCTACGCATGGCCTGGGATTCGGGAAATAAACCGTTCGAGCGGGTGATCATAGAAACCAGCGGCGTTGCCAATCCAGAACCCGTACTGGATATTTTGTTAAGAGAACGTTGGCTGGCTAAGCGTTATAGCTTACAAGGCGTTATTGCAACAGTTTCAGCGATCATGGATGACGCTCATTTTGACTACTTTCCTGAAGCGCAAGCGCAAATCGCTTGGGCGGATACGGTGGTAATGACGCAAACCGACCTGGCAACCGCTCAACAAATTAAACGAATTAGTGCGCGACTGGATCAATTAGCGCCTGCAGCGACCAGACATACAGCTATGCAAGGCGCTGTTGACCCCGACGCGCTACTCAACTTTCCGAAAAAATTCCGGCGACTGCGTGATACTGAACTGCCCGATTTGCCTGATCATGGTTTTAGCAGTATCACCCTGCAACTTGAAGCCCCTATAGCCTGGGAAAGATTACAGGCTGCCCTGGCGTATTTAACGACACACTATAAGCAATTGGTGCGCCTGAAAGGATTGGTCTACACGCCTGAGCAAAACCAGCCCTTGCTGATACAAGGATCAGCCGGGAAACTTTATCCGCCAACACGGTTGCCATCCAGGCCGTCTGATGATGGTATTGGCCGGCTGGTATTTATTAGCAGTGGTGAAATCAAAGGCTTAACCGAAGCGTTGATGACACAGTTGCGCATTGTTTAAGGAATCTCTGAACAAGTTGATTCCATTCATGGTTCGACAAGCTCACCACGAACGGAATCAACAACTTGCCTGTCCGGCGTCAACTATCCTGTCCGGACAGGGTAATTGTCGCCGAACAAACTTGCCATTCGTCCTGAGTTTGTCGAAGGACTTAATCAGAGTTTCCTTAAATGGATAGCTCCGTGCAATCATGTCCGCAATTGCGCATGCCCGATCAACCATTGGATATAGTCCAGTTGAACGTCTTCATGGCGGGTTGCCAGATACATGGTTTTCGTCAATGGCAAGTTTTTAAAACGCAGGCTGACCACATCCGGATTTTTAACTTTATCGACCAGCAACCATTCCGGCAGCAGGCAAACGCCGCGCTGGCTGGCGGCTAACAACAGCATAATGTCGGTTTCTTCCACGGTGACATGGGCGAGCGGTTCAATTCCGGCGGGTTGCAAAATTTTCCTGAACATATCCAGGCGCTCCCGCTTGACCGGGTAAGTCAGGATCGTCTCTTGCTGTAGATCAGCCGGTTCAATTACTTTAAGTCCGGCGAGCTTGTGTTGCTTGGCGACAATTAACACCAACTCAAAATCAAACAATGATTGGTAATGCAACACACCGTTAAACACAGGGTCGGAAGTCAATACGGCATCCAGCTTGTATTGCTGAATCGCTTTAAACGAATTAAACCGGTAACGCGATGTCACTTCGATAGCCAACTCCGGCCAGGCGTGCAGATAGGGCTGGAGTATCGTGCGAAACCATTCATAGCAGGCATGGCAGTCGATGCCGATAGTCAGTTTGCCGGTTTTACCTGCTGCTAACAGGGTCAGGTGCTGCTCGGCGGAATTAACCGTGGCAATAACCGATTCCGCGACCTCGGACAGATAGTGACCCGCTTGCGTCAGTACCAAGGTGCGTCCCTGTTTGCGCCAGAGAACAATACCCAGACGCTGTTCCAGGTTTTTAATCTGGTGCGACAAGGCCGATTGTGTCAGATGCAATAATTCTGCAGCGACATTCAACGTGCCATATTTGTTTAAGCGCCAACAGGATTCGAAAATGGATGAGTTCCATATTGATGAATATTCCTCATGAAATAGTGAGAAACTATCAATATTTTTCACAAATAACAAGCCCTACAATGCTGCTTTGTGTTTAATCTACGTGGAGCAGTATAAATGATTGCATCGTCTGCCCCTTTTTAAAGATTAGTCTGCCGTCGGGGTGAAAAATGTCCTGCGTTGAAACGATGGAAGTATCAATGCGCCGCTCATTGTTTTTCTCGGCCACAGGCAATCCTACCGAGTCCTTTTGGTGCACCCAGAAATTATCGATCGCATGCTGTTTCTCTTTTTGCCAGTCGAACTCGGCCATCCGGCGCTGCATTTCTTCGATCATGTCAGGTTCGGCGATGCCAAACACCGGGCCTCTTTGCCCGAGATCGCCAGCGTCCCGTTTGGACATCCAGTTGAATCCGGGTAATCCGCGAGCCGTGCGTGTTTCGCTGTCCGCATTGGTTTCAATCATCGTCGGTACGGCCTGTACATTGAATCGGGTGAAAAGCGTGGGGTCTATAACAGCCCCTG
>JAYVGW010000077.1:0-2989 GCA_043771735.1 Methyloglobulus sp. | reverse complement strand
AAAACAGCACCGCCTGCCCAATGGGCGTATTATGCGATAGCAAAATTAGGTGGCTTCACCGACACCAAGCGCACCGGGCGTGTTGGTTGGGACACGATCTGGCACGGTTGGTTTCGGTTACAAGAACGGCTTCAAGGCTACCAACTCAGCCCGCCGGAACTCGCTGAGTTGTGATCAAGAGACAGGCATGGTGCCCCGTCCGTTGGGTTTCAACAAGGTTCAAAAACGTCACTATCGGCAAAACATGAGTGACGGGGTAATACCAATCCCAATAAGTTCTCGTATTTTCCCTTCTCCAGAGGGAGAAGGTTAGGATGAGGGGATTTAAATAACAACTTATTGGGATTGGTATTACATACCCCGCCACGCGAAGGTCAAGAAACATGTTTTTTTATTCCTTATAAACAGCGAATGCCGGAGTGCAAACCTAGGTTTGTACTCCGAGTAAAAGAAGTATCAATGCTAGACTTAAATTAGTAGTGACCTTAGCGCATGGGGACGATAAGAGCTGTTGTGCTCCTACAACGTTACGGGACGCAGAGCATCCCTAGCTGCATTCCCACGCCGGAGCGTGGGAACGATGAAAATACTTGAAGCTAGAGCTTCTGAAATTTGGATTCCCAAGCTGGAGCTTGGGAACAAGGGCGATTAATTCACGGTAATCGACTTGCTGGAAACAAGCCGATAGCTTTTCTTTTTCTTGGTGCCGGGCCTGACCATTTTGTAGGTGAGCACTGCCGTGTTTTTTAGCACACCGGGTTTTGCCCGGATGGCAGTGATTCTGACACCGAAGTTGGTGCTGGAAGCTACGGTGCCGAAGTTACAGACTATCTGCGCTTTGACTGCGCATTTTCCCCGGTTGGGGACAGCCGATACCAGTTTGGTTTTTTTCGGTGGTTTGTAGGATAACTTTACATTGGTCATGAAAGCAGCAGCAGGCGCGTTAAAATAAAAATCGAAGCTGAACGGTTGGCCAGCCAGTGCTGGGGCTGATGTGCTACCGCCATTTCCACTACCACCCACAAAAGCAGGCATTGTGCCGACTGCTAGATTTCGTGCATTATAAATCAACGGCCCCTGATTTTGATCCAGGAAATTGCTGATTAGGGTTCGGTTTCCCGTGTTAGGGTCAACGGCAACAAGTCCACCTAGATTTACGGTTCCTTTGTTACCGTCGTCCAATAATAGGATACGCCCATTGCTTTCGAAGGCCAGTTTTTTTGGTAATTCGATAACGGGTCCTTGGGCTTGGTTGCGTAAGTCACTTAACACTTTAGAGGGGGGCCAGCATAGATGTTACTTTGGTACAGCGAGTCATTGTTGTAACCGACTCTGCTGCTAAAACTAAAAAAATTGCCCTTAGGGTCGATCAAGCTGAAGCCGTCACTATTATCGACGGCATCACTCTGAACTATAAAGTTATTAGGATCATAACTACCAAAAAGCGTGCGAATCCCTGTACTAGCATCGATTTGTACCACCGTAATGCCGCCTGTAACACCGTGATTGGTAAGACCAAAAAGTTGTCCACCCGGACCCGTGCCAAGAAATTCGTCAAATGCCGGGCCCTGACTGGTAATGCTGGCATCACTCAGCATAGTTCGCAGGCCTGTTGCAGGGTTGATCGAGATTACCTTCCCATACGTTGGTTCCCCGACGATTTGGTTTGTCGGTGTGATTGCCATATGATCAAAGTTAAATTGTGTAGTAGGGCCGGATGTTATCTCACTTAGATTGCTGATCAATCGACGTGACCCATCGGTGGGGGCAATGCGGTAGATGCCTGTTTTGCTGCCCCCCGGCCCTAATTCAAGGCGAAAAGAAGAGTAAATGAATACCTCCCCGGAAGGTGCAATGGCTACATTAGCCCAAGATTGCCCGCCACGATCCAACTCCAATTGGGAGGTAGAGTTAAATGTCGTATCTTTATCAGCGTCGGTAAATGCACTAAGCAGAGTTCGCTTTCCGGTAGCCAAATCGACCCTGAAAACTGCGTCACAGTTTGATAAGAAATCAGCTGCTGGTTTAGAACACCAGTCTCCAATTACCACTGCCTCCTCGGCATTGATGGACGTACTGACTAAACTTGCTATTGCCAGAATAAGCGCTGGAATTAGGCTTGCTATTGGGTTTGACACAGGTCTTGTCATCGTTGTTTTCCTTTTTGATTTTCGTTATAAACAGGTACTGAAATTTTTGAGGAGTCAAAAAACATGTTTTTTTGACTCCGTATTTCTTAACTGTGGGCAGTAAGTAGGGTGCGTTTTACGCACCATCAACATTAGGTTGGTAAAACATAATTCGTCATTTTTGCTGTCGTTTGGTGCAAAAAATGCACCCTACATGACTGCATTCCCAAGCCACAGCTTGGGAACAAGCGGCTATGTAATATTTTGAATATTAATATTTATTCCTTAACTTAATGGCAGTGATGCCGGAGCGTGGGAACGATAAAATACCCAATTATTTCTTATTTTTCTTTTTGCCTTTTGTGGTTTCTGTTGGTGTTATCGTTTCTGCTGTGGGAGTTGCCACTTCCTTCGTATTATTGGATGATCTTTGTATGCAGGACACATTGGTAGTTCCGCCATAGCCATCATTAACTCCAGAACAAAAATATGTTTGTCCTTTACATGATGCAAACCAGTCTCTTGCATGACTAAGTACGCTGTGTCGATTCAAATCTGTAATTGTTATTTCTTCTGGAAGACATCCAATCTTAGTTGAAGAAGCGGACTGATAACTTGATGCTGACATGCCTGTCGGATTTGCGACCTTTGCCACTGCACAACCATCTAATATAAAGGGCAAAACTGCCATAATAATGATGATTGATGAATTCTTTGACTTCATAAATTCTCCGTGTTGATCTGAAAAATGTTGCATTTATTGCCTAACGTAATGGTATGGACTCCTCTCCTTCCCAACGGCATCGCGATGTGCCAAAGTGGAAGTGAAGCCACCACTTAACAGAAGAAGAGGAATCCGC
>JAYVGW010000076.1:0-3305 GCA_043771735.1 Methyloglobulus sp. | reverse complement strand
GATCGACAAAAAAATTCGTTTCTATGTCATTGACGGCTATGCAGTTGCCGAAAAAAGCGGCATGGGCAAGCGTATCAATACCATTATGCAGACCTGCTTTTTTGCCATATCCGGCGTGTTGCCGCAGGCCGAAGCAATTACTGCGATTAAACATGCGGTCGAAAAAACTTATGGTAAAAAAGGCCAGCGTATCGTCGAGCTGAATTTCAAGGCGATTGATGAAACATTGGCCAGTTTGCATGCCGTTGCGCTGCCAACAACGGTTAGCAGCCAGTTCGACATTATGTCTATGATTAGCGACTCTGCACCCGAATTTGTTAAACGGGTAACCGGTGAAATTATTGCAGGCAGGGGCGATGCCTTGCCAGTCAGTGCTATGCCGATTGATGGCACATTTCCAACGGGAACAGCAGCTTATGAGAAACGCAATTTAGCGCTGGAAATTCCGGTTTGGGAAACCGATTTGTGTACCCAATGTGGGAAATGCGCCATGGTTTGCCCGCATACGGCCATCCGCAGCAAGATTTTTTCAACGGATGTTTTGGCCGATACGCCCGAAACCTTTAAACATCAGTTGATGCTGGGTAAAGATTTCCCAGCCGATTTGGCAATGAGCTATCAGGTCGCCCCGGAAGATTGCACAGGGTGTAGTTTGTGTGTCGATATTTGCCCGATTCGGGATAAATCCAACGCCAGCCGCAAAGCTTTAAATATGCGGCCCCAACCACCACTCCGTGTAGCAGAGAGTGCAAACTGGGATTTCTTTTTATCCATACCAGAATATGACCGGCGGTTATTGAAAACCAATACCATTAAAGGTGCCATGGTTCTTCAGCCCTTGTTCGAGTTTTCGGGCGCTTGCGTAGGCTGCGGTGAAACACCCTACATAAAGCTGGCATCACAGTTGTTTGGTGATCGTATGGTGATTGCGAATGCGACAGGCTGTTCTTCCATATATGGAGGCAATCTGCCAACGACACCCTGGACTAAAAACGCCGAAGGTCGCGGGCCTGCGTGGAGTAATTCCTTATTCGAAGACAATGCAGAATTTGGCTTGGGGATGCGGGTTGCACTGGATAAACAAAACGAATATGCAAGGGAGTTGGTCGCCTCACTACGAGATCAGTTGGGCGGTGAACTGGTCGATGCCATTCTCAATGCTGACCAGTCCGACGAAGCGGGAATTTACGAACAGCGCGAGCGGGTTGCAACGCTTAAACAAAAGCTGCAATCACTGACAGGTCAATCCGCCCAAACCTTGCTCCAGTTAGCGGACAGCTTGTGCAAGAAAAGTGTCTGGATTATCGGCGGTGACGGCTGGGCTTATGATATTGGTTTCGGCGGTGTTGATCATGTTTTGGCTAGTGGCCGTAATGTGAATATTCTGGTGCTGGATACTGAAGTTTATTCCAATACCGGCGGACAAACCTCAAAATCGACACCCTTAGGCGCAGTGGCAAAATTCTCCGCCAGTGGCAAAGCGACGGCTAAAAAAGATTTGGCCTTGCTGGCAATGGATTACAGTAATGTTTATGTCGCCCATGTCGCTTATGCGGGTAAAGATAGTCAGACCCTTAATGCTTTTTTGGAGGCAGAAGCCCACGACGGCCCGTCTATCATCATCGCCTACGCACCCTGTATCGCCCATGGTGTGGATTTATCCAACAATCACCGGCAGCAAAATCTGGCGGTGAAAAGTGGACATTGGCCGTTATTTAGATTTGACCCCAGTAAGGCCAAAGCCGGTAAAAACCCTATGAAGCTGGATTCTGCCGAACCATCCATCCCTTACCGCGATTTCGTGAAAACCGAAACCCGTTTCAGCATGTTATGGCAAACGCATCCTGAAGCCGCCGAGCGTTTTCTGGAACAGGCTCAGCAAGATGTTAAAAATCGCTATCGATATTACAAACAACTATCTGAGCTGGAATGGAGCGAAGCCACCAGTGTTTCAGCAGTGAAAGCCCAACTTAAAACAGAAAGCGCCAAGGAGACCGACAATGGTTGATTTAACGACAAATTACATAGGCTTGAAACTGGCTAACCCCTTGGTGCCATCAGCGTCGCCGTTGAGTAAAGATGTGGACAGCGCCAAACGATTGGAAGACGCAGGCGCATCGGCAGTGGTGATGTATTCGCTGTTCGAGGAAAAAATCGAAGCCGAAGCCCAGCAAATGGAGCGGTTTTTTTATCAACAAGCAATAGGGCATGGTGAAGCGGACTCGTTTCATCCCATGCCTGATAACATTCAAACCTATCAGGAACAGTATCTGGAGCAACTGCAAAAACTTAAAGGTGCTCTGGCGATACCGGTTATCGCCAGCCTGAACGGCACGTCTTTAAGCGGCTGGATTGAGTACGGCAAACAACTGCAACAGGCAGGTGCTGACGCGCTTGAGCTGAATATCTATCATCTGGCTGCCAATGCCGATGAAAGCAGTGATGACGTCGAAAACCGTTATCTGGACATATTACGGGAATTGAAAGGCCATGTCAGTTTGCCGATCACCATGAAACTGTCTTCCCAGTTCAGTTCCCCCATTCATTTTGCGAAACGACTAGAGGCTGCCGGAGCCAATGGCATAGCGCTATTTAACCGTTTTTATCAGCCCGATATTGATTTGGAAACACTGGAAGTGCTGCCGAAGTTGGAACTGTCATCCCCGTCAGAAGCCTTATTACGCATACGCTGGATAGCGATGCTGTATGGCCGAACTAAACTTTCCCTGGCAGTCACCGGCGGTTTTCACCAGACGCCGGATGTGATTAAAGCGCTGTTAGCAGGAGCCGATGTCGTACATCTGTGCAGTGTATTACTCAAGCAGGGCGTGGGACGTTTGACAGAAATCCTGACCGAACTGGAACAGTGGCTGGTCGAGCATGAATACGAATCCATCAGCCAACTCAAAGGTAGCGTCAGCCAACAACACGCCATCGATCCCAGCGCTTATGAACGCGCCAATTATGTGCAGGTATTGGATAGTTATTCTAGCCCGGCGGGGGTGTTGAGGTAATCTTTGAAAGGGTGCGTTTTACGCACCCTTCATTCAACTTGTTAAGAACTGGGCAGGGGTAGTGGCCCTTCGTTGTCCGACATTCAGGTGTCCTGATGATACGGCGGCGGGCAAAATCGAAATCCGTCGTCATATTGGACCATCGAAATGTCGGGTATAAACAGCATGCCCGACTACAAGGCTTACAAGTTCGTAATTAGTGCCTGACCGAAAACGCGACCTTCCAACCGGCCCCTCATTTTTGTCGGCATTCCATCGCCGCCCGACCCCCTGTTTTTCTGAAAAACTGCC
>JAYVGW010000075.1:0-3003 GCA_043771735.1 Methyloglobulus sp. | reverse complement strand
GATGAAAGGATTGATGCCCACAATTCGGGTGAGTTAAAGGAATATCTCCTGCAAATGATAGAAGGCGGGGAAAAACAGATTATCGTCCAGTTAGAACATGTCCGCTTCATCGACAGCTCCGGTTTGGGTGCTTTGTTGTCTGGCAATAAACATATTGTCGCCAAATCGGGGAAACTCGCGCTAGCCAATGTGCAGAAACAGGTGCTGTCGATGTTTGAATTAACGCGCCTTAACCGTGTCTTCGATATGTATGCCGATTTAAATGAGGCGCTTAGTAGAGAAGATTAGAAGAGAATGCCCATGTGTACTTCGTTTATACAGGTAGATGTCGTTATCCCGACGCAAACCAAATATCTGGATTTGGTCGGCAGCATTGGTGAGCGCATCGCCAAGGAACTGGATAATTTTACCGGCGACCGCGCGGCTTTGGCGTACCAGTTGAACTTGGTGCTGACAGAAGCGACCGTCAATGCCATCAAACATTCATGCGATGACGACCCCAAAAACTGCGTTAGGGTGACAATCCATCTCCAGGAAAACGAATTGAACATCAAAGTGTACGACCACGGCGTGGGTTTCGACCTGGAAGCCGTGCCGTTGCCAGATTTTGAGCATCCTGGAGAAAGCGGCATGGGCATATTTTTCATACGCAGCTACATGGATTCAGTCACTTATACCCGCCAAAGTGATTGCAATGTGCTGGAGATGGTCAAAACCCTGAAGTAGAGACGCAAAATATTGCGTCTCTACTTATTTGGAATCTCTAATAATCCCCTCTCCCTCTGGGAGAGGGCTAGGGTGAGGGGAGTAACTGCTTGATTTTAAATCCCTCATCCCAACCTTCTCGGCAACTGCTCCTGCGTTGCCAAGCCACATGGATGTGGTGAATGTGGAAAATGCAGGAGCATTTTTCCACCTACTACCTACATCCATGTAGGCATCCCAAAGGGAGAAGGAGTTTTTTTAATTTTTAGAAGTTACCTTATCGGATCATGGATGGAATCAACTTGTTCAGAGATTCCAAGCGCAATACCCCACAACTCTGGATAAACAAATGGTTAAACAGTCCCAATCCTGGCAAGAAACCCTCAAAGCCTTGTCAGTTAGAGCCTTGGATAAGGAAGTTGGTGGGTACACATGGAAAAAATATCATGCGTTGTTCCCAGCCGATTATCAAACGCTGATTTCACCCCGCTACGCCCTGAACGATATGCTCCAATTGGAGCGATTAACAAGGTCTAACGTCGAAAGCATCAGCCTGCTTAAACCTTACGCAAACCATCCGCACTATCGCCTGCATTTTTACAGCCTTCAAGAGCGCTATCTGGATGAATTTATTCCCGTGCTTGAAAACATGAATTTAAGGGTCATGGATCAAGTCCAGTTTAGCGTTATGCTTAAAGATGTTACGGCGACCATTAAAAGTTTCACCATCAAAGCCGCGAAAAGCCAGTGCGCCCCGTTTAGCCAATTAAAAAGCCAATTGTTGGAAACCATTCAAGCCGTTATGGAAGGACGGAGTGAAAACGATGCGCTCAACAAGCTGTGCATAATGACGGGAATGGCTTGGCAGGAAATAGATGTCCTGCGTGCTTACCGGAACTATTACCTGCAATTAGGGCATCGAACGACACGGGCAAGTTTTCACCATGCCCTGATTAACAATCCAGAAGTTGCGCTCGGCCTTTACCATTATTTTGAAGTACGTTTCAGGCCTAACCCCGATTGGGAAGACCCTGTGCTTAGGGAAGAGATGGCCTTGTTTCCGTTGCGGCTACAATTGCTGGCGAGCATTGATTCGGTTGCCGACATTAATGACGACCGAATTTTGCGGACGGTTTTTAACCTGATCGATGCAACGGTAAGGAGTAATTTCCATCAACGTCGTTTCAACAAGGATTACTTCATCGCTTTTAAAATCAATAGCCTGGGCGTAATCGACATGCCTACCCCAAAACCGATGGCGGAAATTTATGTCCATGGCGTTAATATGGAAGGAGTCCATTTGCGGGGTGGAAAAATTTCGCGCGGGGGAATCCGCTGGTCTGACCGCCTCGATGATTTCAGGACGGAAATATTGGATTTGATGCAAACCCAAATCAACAAAAATGCCTTGATTATCCCGACCGGCGCTAAAGGTGGTTTTGTGGTAAAAGGGAACGGTTCTCAACCAGACTTCAAAGCGGCTGGAAAAAAAGCGTATATAACATTAATGCGGGGATTGCTTGATTTAACGGACAATTATCGTGACGACACCATCGTAAGTCCTGAAGGCATCGTCATCCATGACGACCCCGACCCCTATTTAGTGGTCGCGGCGGACAAAGGCACCGCGCAGTTTTCTGATATTGCCAATGCCGTTGCCGCTGAGTACCAATTCTGGCTGGGTGATGCTTTTGCCAGCGGCGGTTCTCGCGGGTATGACCATAAAGCGTTAGGCATTACGGCACGAGGCGCTTGGGAATGCGTGAAACGGCATTTCCGTGAATTAGGCAAGGATATTCAGCAGGAAGCCTTTACGGTGATCGGTGTTGGTAGCATGGATGGCGATGTGTTCGGCAATGGTATGTTGCTGTCACCTTGCATTCGCTTACTGGCGTCATTCAGCGGCCAACATATCTTTATTGATCCAAGTCCCTCAGACAGTGACGCACCATTTAAGGAGCGTAAACGCTTGTTTGAATTGCCCGGCTCCACTTGGGATGATTATGACCGCAACTTGATTTCTCAAGGAGGTGGGGTTTATTCCCGGTCGGCCAAAGACATCCCCATATCTAGTGAATTAAAACAATGGCTGGGCATCCGCTATAAATTTATAGATGGCGAAACCCTGATTCGTTATTTGTTGGTTACACCTGTCGAATTATTATGGCTTGGCGGTATTGGCACGTATGTGAAAGCCAGTACGGAAAAGCACGAAGAAGTCGGCGACAGAAGCAACGATAACGTGCGCGTGGATGCTTATGACCTGGGCGCCAAAGTGGTGGGTGAAGGTGCAAACCT
>JAYVGW010000074.1:0-11924 GCA_043771735.1 Methyloglobulus sp. | reverse complement strand
CGCCTGAGGTTAATCCAAACAATAATTTTGATGCCCTTTGCCAAGGGTTTGAAGGCGGTAGCTTTTATGGCCTGGAATATATCCTGGAGGATTTCTTCCAAAACACCACAGCAACTCCCTCGATTCCCGTCCATCCTGCCGTCGATTGGTTTGGGTTGTACCAATAATCAGTATTGGTTATTCGGTTAGCAAATTAACTCCGGCTTATTTCAGGCTAACAGCACTGGCTTTACTTTCTGCAAAGTATCGGTCGACATAGTTGACCGTTAATTTAGCTGCCTCCTAATGGTTTTTCTGTTCTACCCGTTTAAGCAATGCAAACAAGTCACTGTTGGTTGAAAGGACAATGGTCGCATCAGGATTGATGACCTTGCGATAGGTTTCCATGCTCTTGAGAAACTTGTAGAACTCGGCGGCTTCCGGCTTCTGTCCGTAAGCCATGGCATAGATTTCTGTAGCTTTAGCATCGGCCTCGCCCTGGATTTGCAGTATTTGCTTATAGGCCGTGGATTCGATCTGTTTAATGTCACGCTCTTTGTTTCCCTTGATGCGTGCCGCTTCGCCTTCGCCTTCGGAACGGAAGCGCTCCGCGATCTGGAGACGTTCGCTGATCATCCGCTGGTAGATGCGTTCAAGCACTTGCTGGTTGTAATTAATACGTTTGAAACGAACATCGAGCAATTCAATGCCATACTCGGCCAATTTAGGTGCCGCCGCATCAAACACGCTTTTCTCGATGGCGGCACGGCCAACCCTGATCGGGCGCAATACGCCGAGCGTACCTTCCCCAGTTAACGGCCCCAGGCTCTCGTCCTGCAACGGTTTGCGGTCTTTATCGGAGCGCACGACTTCGATGAGTTCGTGGCGGGCAATGGCGGTTCGGGTTTCGCTGCCCAAAATATCCTCCAGCCGGGATTGTGCACTGCGTTCATCCCTTAGCCTTAGGTAATAGCGCATCGGTTCGGTAATCCGCCAACGGGCGAAGGTATCGACTTGGACATAGGTCTTGTCTTTGGTCGACATCTCGACCATCGGCCCGTCCCAGGCCAAATAACGCTTATCGAAGCTGTTGACCTGCTGGACAAAAGGCATCTTGAAATTTAAGCCGGGGCTGGTGATAGGGTCGCCAACTGGCCTGCCAAACTGGGTAATAATGACTTGCTCAGCTTGGTTAACCGTAAATATTGACTGAAACAACAAGACCAGCAAAGTTATTATTATCAAACCACTTTTTCCCGATAGGTTCATTTTGGCTCCTCCAGAGGTTTGGACGGAAAAGGTAACATCGGCAATATCTGCTGGATGGTGTCATCCACGATGATCTGCTGTCTTGCCTGGGGTAGGACAACCCCCAGTGTTTCAAGGTATATCCTCGTACGGGTGACATCGGGCGCTTTGAGATATTCTTTAAGCACTTGGTTAAACGCGGAAACATCGCCTTCCGACTCGTTAATGCGTTTAAAACGATAACCCTCAGCAGCTCGGATTTTCTGGTCGGCCTCACCACGGGCGCGTGGCACCGCCTTGTTATACTCGCCGTTGGCCAGGTTGATAGCGTTTTCCCGGTCTTGCTGGGCACGGTTCACTTCATTAAATGAGGGCTGCACTGGTTCTGGTGGGTTAACGTTTTTTAGCTGCACTTGATTGATGGATACACCTAGCCGATAGCGTTCTGCCAGTTCGCGGGTACGTAACAATGCCGTTTCTTCGATCTCTTGTCGGCCAATGGTGATGATTTCGTCAACCGTCCGATCCCCGACCACCTCGCGCATAACCGCTTCCGATATGTCCCGTAAGGTTTGTCCGGGATTACGCACATCGAAAAGATATTTTTCAGGATCGGTAATACGGTATTGGACGATCCATTCCACCAATGCCGAGTTCAGGTCGCCGGTAACCATCGACTTTTCCAAGGCCGGGGAATCACTGATTTGGTCAGGATTGGTAAAACCAGGGGTGGCAAACCCAAATTCCAGTTTTTGTTGGCGCTGGGTCGGCACGGTAATGACATCGTCAACGCCAAAGGGTAGCTTGGTATGCAATCCAGACGGCACTTTATCAATGAATTTGCCAAACCGGAGCACGATGCCTTCCGATTCTGCTGGAATGGTGTAAACCGACATCATTACTCCTACCAACAGGGCGATGGAAAGTAATACGGCCAGGGGAGAAACGGGCAGTGAACCCAGAGAACGCTGCAACAAAGGCTTGAGATTATCCACGCATCCTCCAACATTTAAAAATGACGGCTTTAATCCAGTCAATAGATTCTACAGGACTGATGATACTACGATAAACCAGGGTTAACCTGGTTTCCGCCGTTGAGTCATTGGAAAAGGACAGATCTTACTGATAGGTCGCAGGGTGTTGGCTTGTTATCGGTAATTTTATGAATTCTGGGCCGCTGGCAAGAAAATGTGGAATGCCGCTCGATAGCGGTCACTCAGAAATTTCATATTAATCCAGAAAAAAATCGACAAAACGACCCTTCTCGGACACTCATATGTGTACATTCCGAAACAGAATAAGCGTAAAACTAACCGAGCGCGGCACGCGAAAGCTAAGAATTGAGAAATGGTCTCATAGCCGCGCTCCGGTTAAAAGCGATGGTTTACTCCGATCTCAATTATTTCTGCTTCTTGGTCATCTTCTATTGCCTTGGAGTAAGCACAATCACCGTAATGTTATCCTTGCCCCCAGCTTCCAGGGCGGCTGCGATGAGGCGATCCACTCTGGTTTGAGCGTCCATGGTTTCGGCAAAAATCGCGGCTATACCGCTGCCAGCTACTTCCCCGCTCAGTCCGTCGGAGCAAATCAACAGGGTATCGCTTTTGCCCAGTTCACCATACACGCTATCAACCTTGATATTTAGGTTGTCCGCTCCTCCTGTACCCAGCGCCTGCGAAATAACATTGCGAGAGGGATGCCCCGGAATCTCGCTCTCGGTAATCAGGCCGGCATTCAGCAGCAGTTGGACATAAGAATGGTCTGTAGTAAGCTGATGCAGCGTGCCGTTCCACAGATAAGCGCGGCTATCGCCCACCCAGGCGATTTCATAACGTAGGCCATCCAGTTTCGTAGCGACCACGGTAGAACCCATATCCGCAGAACCTTCGCCTTGCAGGGCGGCGGTTTGTATCGCACGGTGGGCTGTTTCGATGGCCTTGGCTAGCGGCATGCCTTGCTCGATGCTGCACGCTATTTCCCGAATAGTTATCCCACTTGCCACCTCGCCCGCTTCATGCCCACCCATACCATCCGCTACCACCCATAAGCCAAACTTCGGCAAAGCGATATGGCTGTCCTCGTTTAATTCACGCACCAATCCGGTATGCGTGCCCAAGGCAAAATCAATGTTGTTCATGTAAATCTCCTGTTCACCAACGCCCGGACTGCCACTTGGCATAAAATGGTCAAAATCGCTTTGCCAGTCAAAGAAAGTTAATCGCCGCGTTTGGATTCAGGATTTTCCGTGATGTAAAAGTTATTCAGAACCCCGATCGCCTGCATATGTTCATTTCCGAAGGCCGTATCGTAGGTGCTGAAAAAAACGTAATCCTTTCGTACCGTCTGTTTGGTCATTAGATTGGCGGCGAAACCGCCAAGCAAAGAACCCAGCGCGCCCGCTACCGGGTCTTTTGCTTCTCTCGTTTCTTCGATGATCTGCTGGCTGATGAACTGATCGTAGTTGTCCAGCTTAGGATTGGTATATGCCAAAAGACCGAACAACGCGATCAAGATTAGGATGATAGAAAACAGTTTCATGGGAACCCCCTAATCAAATAAATCTTTATTGCTAAAATCATCTGGTTGATTCGTCCAGCCGACCTGACCTTTGCGATTTTTTACTTGCACCCACCAGGTAGATTCTGATGCCTTTTCGTATTCTAGACTGTCCCTAATACTAGCATTATCCTCATCTGGCCCTGGATTCCATATTTTGCCTTTATACCATAGCGTTGATATTCCTTCCCCCTGATACGTAAGAATATACACAACGTCACCAACATTGGCTGTGATACCACCAATTACGATTGGTTTAAGAACTTTTGCCTCTCCGGGTGTAGTGGTAACCACGATACCCGTTAAGGCAGTAACTTTTTCCCCTTTATTAACCGTAAATTTTATTAGAGCATCGCGCTTCATGTCCGTTCGCATTGGCACTTCTTTATTGGCAATCCATTTGCGATATACACAACCTTCAAAAGGACACGCGCCGGAATCCTCGTAAGGTATTGGGGGCAATCCCACAGTAGCTGGACAATTCGCTCGTGCCTGCTCAAAAGGCGTATCACCTTTTTCAGACGACACAACTTGAAAGAAAATCTGCGCGTCAGCAATACAATTTGCTCTGTTCTGAGCGCTTTCGCAAACCCCTTCAGCATCCGTAAGCAACTTCTTGTCACATTCGGGCTTAAGTGTTCTACAGTCGCCGTAGCACGCGTCATGAGCTTGACAGACCGTATTAAAGCTGTAACCTCCTCTGATTGCTTGCTCTACTTCCAAAAACTGTAAGCCCAACCGTTGATACCACTTGCTGCCGCAATCGGTGAGTGGTGGTGCCTTGCTTGCAACTCCTTCCATGACAGCCAATACGATCTTATTGACCTGATCTTCGGTTAGACTGCTGACCACATGAGAGCCCGACTTAGCCATGAAACCCATAAACGCCTTGGCGAATTCAGGTTTCGATACGACCTCCCTGACGATTTTGTAGACTTCCGGGTTACCCAGTGTCTTGGTAACCCCTCGATCAATCGCATCCTCCAGAGTCCTGCCACCCAGAGTTGTAACCGTAGCCTGGCTGAAGATCATCTCCGTGAGTTTGCCCGCCACCAGTTTCTTCGCTGCGGACGTAAGTCCGCTATCTGATGCCTCCACAGCGAAGTCAGTAGCGTCAAAGACTGTGTCTACAACCCGGCTTCCAACTGGCCCCAACACCATGCTACTGCCATAAATCGTGGCTGCCTTGGAGCCTTCATATGTCCCCCTTGCCAGCTCGGCTGCCGCATCAATATTTCCGTTGAATGCTTCAATGGCTGCCCTGTCATTCAGATAAAACTGACGTTCATAACGCTGCGCCGCCTGAAGCAGACGGCTTCCCGTGACCGGATCATTGTTCATCACTGCTTTCTTGGCACGGCGTAAGTTGATCTCGACCATACCGGCATACTCAACCGACGATTGATAGAAGTTGTCGTAAGCTACCCGGAGGTCTTTTGTACCGAGAATACGGGCGGTAATCTCCGTCCATGTGCCGGAAATTTGTCCCCGTACACTGGTCGTCTCATAGAGATAGTCTGACGGTTTCGGGAGACGAGAAAGAGCCTTGTCGATTCTGCTCAAGAGATCAGCGCTTGGAAGTCCAGTTGATTGACTGCCGACGGAATCTGATACCGATTCTGTAAGCTTCAATACCTTCGTACCTTTGAATGTCCCATCCCTGCTGAAATCAAATGCAACGCTGGCCGTCCAATTCACGCCACATCCGTGACAGCCGTCGACAAGGATGTAGGCAAAGATGAAGCGCTGTCCACCATCAGAACTGGCGTCCACGGAGATAAAATTGCCGCTCGGTTCAAAGGCCCTGAGTTCCGGATATTGCTTCTTGAGTCTCGGGTAATTCGGATCCTGGCTCTGGCTGATATCTAACGTATTATAATTATTCGGGGACACTAGCGAGGGGCTGCCATTCAAAAGGACGAGTGCGCTATCAAAGGTCATAACACCTGGAAGTGCCACAACGCCAAGATCCACACGGCCTTTTTCCTCGAACGTTTCCAGATAGCCCAGTATTCCAAAGACTTCTTGGCTGATTTCCCTTGTAAAGTTCATGGACTCTTCGCTTGCACCCGATTTCTTCATGTACGCGAGAACACAGTTAAGCCCATTACATTCCTGCCAAGCAGATGAAGCTTCGCGGTCCTTGACGGTACTCCATACAGTGGCTGACGAATACGTACCGCCCTTCGAAGAGATAGGTTTGCTTGCTGTTTGTGTAGAAGGAGTGAAACCAGCCGTACTAAACAGGCTGTCCGTTTGCAGCCTCTGATCAATAAGCTTCTCGGCAGACCCTTTGAGACTGCCAGAAACGGCTGGCCAGGAGCAAAACGTCGCAAGAACGGCCAGCAGCACTATAACTTGCTGGATAACACTTTTTCTTGTTGACATCATGTTTTTGGCCTCTCCACGTTTTAATGTTGTTTATTTACCAACTAACCGTCACTTCACCCAACATATTGAGGGTCAAGCGGGTGGACATTTTTTCGTCACGCCCGTTTTATCCTTACCAAGCCGTTCGCTCAACCGCCAGCGTGCGCTTGATTTTCTGAAACTGTTCTATACTCTGTGCTTGCACCAGCGGGGCTTGGCGAGTAAGCTTTCCAGTGTTTTCAGTCGGGCGTTTTTCCGTACCCTGCCTGGGTGCTGTCTGCGACGCTTCCCGTGCGTACCTTGATTTACTGTGCACACCCATCTGTGCCAGTTCCAAATTTCTTTAGCTCGTAGACAACTATAGCGATAGCGTATTGCGCCACAACAAAGCCAAACATACGGTGCAATACGGCTAACGCCTATTGCACCCTACGGATTGCGCCTTACCGTGTTCAGTGAAACGGCTCCGGCCCCACCAGTTTGTTACCAACCAGTTTGTATTTGACCGTCTTTTTTTGCCCCGGATAAAACCTGGGGTTGTCGATTGTAATGACAATAAAACCCTTTTTAATGGCTAAGGATTTGATTTCCGTGCGGTCCCCCAAATTGCGTGAAGCGACATGCTGAGGTTGTCCATTGTTGTTAAGCACGGCTGCCACTTGAGTCACTGAACCTGAACCGCCGGTATTGTGGTACAGAATAACGGCAGCGTCTTTCTTTTCATCCTTGTTTAGATCGCCGAGTACGATCTTTTCTATATCTAAAGATTCGCCGAACTCAATGGCACCGGTATTATTCTCTTCGTCACGCTTGTAATATTTGCCATTGTGTAATTTGAGCTTTTCTCCAAGACGATCCTGGGAATTCCACTCTACGGGGGAATACTCGGCATTTTTCAGCATAGCCATGCTGAATTCCGTCGCTTTTGCCGGTATAAGTGCTTGTGCAGAGCGCGCTATAGCCTCCCCTTCAACATAGCGTATGCTGTTTGAATCATCGAAAGCCACGAGTCGATAGGCACTAAACGCGTTTTCGAACCAGTTTCCAAGCTGATCGACAGGTTTTATTGGAATATGTGTATCCTCTGATATTCTTTCTACATACGTACTGTACGTTTCTTTGATACCTGTCCATACGCTGTCTTTGGAGTTGCCTTCTTTACAAACGCCGGAGGTGGTTCCACCGCATCTATCCCAGATATATGTTTCTAGCATTTCCCGTTTTCGGGTAAATATACCAACCGCATTTCTATAGACCTGAATACCCACAATGATTGTATTAAGAGTCTCGAACGACTGAGATAGAACACTCGAAGCTAGGACGTTATTAAGTTCAATCGAGATTTCAACTAAATGTTTTAGATATTCGAGGGGCTTAGGGACGTCTACTAATGACTCAAGCGCATTAAGATAAATGGCTTCATTCGGTAAGGTGGTTTGTTGACCATTCAGATACCGTTGCAAATCTCTGCCATAGTCGATTTTTGCTAGTTCTGCAATGATTGCTGGGCTGTTGTTCTTTATATGTTCCAATAATAAGTCATCGCTAACCGAGTTATACGGAACTTTAAAATAGTTCTCACTTCTTAACCGCTTCAATAGTTCACGGCCTTGTGACCATTTATACGGAATCTTATTGCACTTTCCAGTGTCTGCCACGCCAACACTAGAAACCTTTCCTGCCTTAATGGCTAGCTGGGGAGGGGTTTGCGGTAACTGCTGATCGATTAGCTTTTCGGCAGACCCTTTGAGGCTATCCAAAACACCAGCAATGCCAGGCCAACTGTCTAGCATTCCAATCGCACAAAACAATAAAGTTACGAACCTTTTCATAGGATTTTCCAATGTACATGAAACTTAAAACGCCTTTGGGCGCATGGTTAATCAAATTATTTCGATAAATTGCCGGAAACTACTGTTATAGATAGTGTTAGTCTCTCACCTAATCGATTGCTCATCCGCCAGTGTGCGCTTAATTGTCCGAAAGTCTTCGGAATCCTGTGCTTTCGTCGGCGGGATTTTAGCGAGGACGCTTTCCAGCGATTGTAGCCTTCGGGAATCCATGGGATGTACCGCACCTCCTAAAGGCAAGCGCCGAGCCACTTCCAGAATGGCGTGCGGATCATAACCGCCGGCCTGAAGAATTGATATGGCGATTTGATCCGCCTGCTGTTCCTTGACTGGATCGATCACCTGCGTCATGGAGCCGACACCCACTTGATGTTTCTGAGTCTCTGGAGCAGAAAAAATATCGAACAAGCCGCCGGTATCACTTAGGTCGGAAGCCCCACAGAAATGTCCGGCGAGTTCGTGTCCCAATTCGTGCGCCAGAATCGCGGCCAGTTCTGATTCGTTCTGTACAAAGTTTACTGCGCCATCGGTGATAAAAACATAGCCGCCGCCAATCGAAAATGCGTTCGGCGCCAGATTGCGGACAACCGAAAACCGCCAGGGGATGTTTCGTCCGTAAACACTGAAATGTGCAAGCCGAACGCCGAGTTTTTGCACGTATTGCGATACTTTATCACCGCTGCCGCGCATCGGCCATTCGTTTTCAATCCGCTGTAGAGAAACATCCACCGCCTGATGGTTGCCGTCACAGGGAGAAAAGTGGTCATCGGATAGTGCTGAAGGCGAAGCCGCTAACAAAAACGGCATGAGCAGAACTGCCCCACACCGTTTTTGTATCCCTGAGTAACAAAAAAGGGTTCTATCAAGTGCCAACAATAAACACCGCAGGACGGACATCATAACTGGTGCCGGCTTTTACCTTATATTCGATCACATAGGTGCCTGGGGACAATTTCGCGGGAATGGTAAAATCAACCTCCGCGCCATTACCGCCTAATTGCCGTTTAATAGGGCGTTCACTCAGAGTTTGTAACACTTTTCCGTCATGTTTAAGCACCATGGATTCTTCGACATCCACGATCTGGATACCCTTAGGCGCCATTACGGAATAGTCCAACGTCGACTTTACAGTATCCCCAGGCCTAACATTCTCTGGAGATACCGTGGCGTTGCGTATTTTCACTTCGGTACTGTTCACAGAAGGTGTGTAACCGTAAAGTTGCTGATCTTGTTGAACAGTTCGGGTTTGACTTGTGTGGTAGTTGTAAAGAGCAATACCCGCAAGCGCCAAACAGCCCGCTCCTGCTCCGGCTCCTGCTCCCGTATTTTTCGTCAGCACACCGGTTAATGCACCAATAAGACCACAGCCAACGACGGCGGCACCCGTAGATTGTCCCGGGGTGGCGCAGCCAGTAAGCAGAAAGCCAGAGCAAACGGTGGCTACAACCTTAAGTTTATGTTTGTTCATAATATTCACCTTATGTATTCGAGCACTATGGTTTAGTTGGAGTGGTCTTAGTATCACTTGCGGCTTCTGCCGGACGGTCAAAATAGGGAGCCCCTCCTTCCGGCAATGGAGTAAAAAGGCTATCCAGGCGTTGCATTTCCTGCATAATGGCAGGAACCGGCGGTGGTTCTATTGCTTCCATTTTAGCGTTTTCGTAGGTGAATTGACCGCTGCCACTAGGATACTCGACACCCACTTTTATTGCATGTTCTTCGCCATCGACCGGTACAACCGAACGGAACGTCAACACATAATCGCTTTGAATGATATTTTGAACCTGCTCGACAGTCTGCTGCATACGATCTACGGTTTCACCGATCAAATAGTAGATGCCGAATGAGTTTTTGGAAATCGACTCCAGATTTTTGAAATGTTTACTTTGTTTCGTATAGGCCAGCGAGTAAATCGGTACCGGAATATTCAGTGAGGTAATGCGACCGTTGAGCTCTTCGCGTGATATCGCACTGCCTTCGTCATCTCCGTCAGAGAAGACCACAATCGAACACGATATAATGTAATTCTCTGGGCTTGGCGTTACCGAACCCTGCGCCGCCATTCCACACATTTGCATGGCCGCGCCGATGCTGTCATAAATACGGCTTTTGTTGCCGTCCGCTTTGACATCCACCAATCTGCGCCCCAATGCGCCGGGATCCTTCTCAAATCCCGATACGATGTCATAACCGGTTTTGGTGTCGCGAATCGCCAGTATAGCCACTTCGTCTTGCGGACGTTTACTGTCGATATAACGGGCAGCCGCCGTAAGCGCGGCCCCGAAAGGCCCACCAGCCATTGACTTGCTGGCATCCAGAACCAAAACCGAACGCGTGGCTTCCTGGCGCTGACGTATGGAATTGATCTGATACTGGCGTTTCGACAGATCGTAGGCTTTTCCTTTGACCATCAGGCCGATATTCATGGCGTTGAGATTGACCAGCGGTTGCTGGTTTTGGTCGAAGGTTCGGAAATAAACCTGAACATACGGATAAAGCCCCGAATTCACCTTGTAAATCTTGAGTCCATAGCCGCCCGGGTCGGAAGCGCCTGCCGCAGATAACGATAAAACGCTGAGCAAAGCCGCTAACACAGTAATAAACCGGTATTTCATTATTGAATTTTCTTTTTGTTGACTGATGACTTTTAACATTTTATTCCCCTTAATTTTTAATGGTGCGGTTAATATAGTGCCCAGAAAAGTTTTGTTCTCTTGCGGCTGTTCCCGACATCAGGACATCCGCTGTAGGGCGTGCTGCGCATCCAGGACAAAACTCATCTGGGTAGCTATATGAAAAAAATATTTGTATGATTTTTAAAGCTGTTATATCCCTGTTTTTGTAACTACATAATCATAATCCTGAGACGTTTCTTCAGAATAGTTTTATTTCACCTGAATTGGGTGAAAATCTAATGGCTCGGCATCTGGATCACTTAAAGGCATTTTCTTTTCTTCCAGTTGTACCAGTCGCTTGGGTTTTTCTTTCTCCTTGTCTTTTTCTTTCCTGCGCATTGCCTCAGCGAACTCTCGTCGTTTTCGCGCTTGTTCCGCCCTTTTTTTCTTTTCTTCGTCGGCCTGTTGTTGAATCTCATCAGTTTTCATATCCCTCTGATCTTCCTTAACCGGGGTTAGCTCCAATAATCCCAGTTCTTTTCGCCTATTTTCAAATGCCTCTATAGCCGAGCCGCCTTTCTGCTCTTTAAGCGGAATCCCCTCCCTGGTAGCTGTTATTTCTGGGGCTGGTGCAACAGTAGTCGTTTTATCGGGAGTGATCTTCTCAGCCGATACAGTTCCTCCAGTCGCTGATCCAGTCGTAGATGTATCAATCGGTGTTATCACGGCAGGGGGCGTCCCTCCGGCAGGACTGCCGTTTGCCGTTTCTTGTACCGTCACTACCTTTTCTGTTTCCGGTTCTGTCTCAGGCCAAAACAAATAGGCGGCTGTTAATGTGGCTACGAAAACAACGGTAATTCCCGATAGCAAAAGAACGACATTACGCCGGGAAGCTTGCTGTGATGCTGATTCCGATGACAAAACCGATTTTGCGGAGGCAATCCGTCCGCTGGGCAATTTAATGCTGGGCGTATGGAACCCGGTTATGCCAGTCGCGCCAGTCGTCCTGCCGACCATCACCGTGCGTTCGGTGTATTCATTGGCATGAGTGACGGGATTCTGATCACCCAGATTAATAGCTTCCAAGGCCTGACTGAATTCCTTCATCGTCTGTTGGCGATGGTTGACGTTGAGGTTGAGCGCCTGCAGGATGGCGGCTTCCAATTGCGGCGAAAGGTCAGGAACGAGTTGCGACGGCGGCACGAGTTCCTGGCCCGCCACGCGCTCATGCGCCGCAGGTGGATTTTCGCCGGTCAATAATGCGTAAAACGTTGCGGCCAAGGCATAAATGTCCGAGCGTTCATCG
>JAYVGW010000073.1:0-2601 GCA_043771735.1 Methyloglobulus sp. | reverse complement strand
AACGGCAGTTCACATCGCGATATTCTGGAAAAATTTGAACAGGATCCTGAAACTAAAGTAGTGCTTATGATTGGTGAAATCGGCGGCCCCCAAGAAGTTGAAGCGGGACTTTTTGCCAAAAAATACATGAGTAAGCCGGTAGTCGCTTATATTGCCGGATTAACCGCACCCGAAGGTCGCCGTATGGGCCATGCCGGCGCGATTATTTCATCTGCCGGTGAAAGTGCGGCAGAAAAAGTCGCAGTGCTGAAAGAGTTAGGTGTTATTATCTGCCCAACACCGGCAGCTATGGGAACGACTGTAGCGGCAGTGCTGGCTAAGATGTAAAGAGATGGATCCGCAAACAAGTTAGAAGAGGCAAAAGAGAAGGCTTGTGGTTTTGCCTTGTAGTGGTTGGTTAATTTTTCCCCGCGCGAGGTGGGGTGTTATATGCAACAATTAGATCAAAACGAAGACAATAATAAAAACTGGTCGGAGCCTTCTCTTGCGACACAAGCTTGCCCTCGATGTGGCAATGGTAAGACGAGAAGATCAGCGAAGAAAATAAATGACAGAGTATTCAACATCATGCTCTGTAAGGCTTATCGCTGTCAGGCATGCCGTTACCGATTCTGGGTATTGAACCCTTTGCGCCTGGTTGTTTGCACAGGCATCTTGCTTTTATTGATTCCCGTTTTTGTAGCTGTGTGGATGGCCTATAATCAGTCGCCGAAGGCTGTCAGCCCTGTTGAGACCGTTTTTAATGACCAAACTAAGAGCCTCGCAGAGAAAGGCGATGCCGATGCCGAGCTGCAAATGGGCTTGCGCCACACCTCTCATGCCAGGGGTGTCAAGAACGACAAGATAGCGGTTCAATGGTTTGAAAAGGCTGCCCGCCATAATCAGGTTGAAGCACAATATCGTTATGGTTTGGCTTTGCTCGAAGGCCAAGGGCTGGTTCAGGATTACAAAACGGCTTTTTACTGGTTGGAAAAAGCTGCCCAGCAAGGCAATGCACCGGCACAGTCTACTCTTGGCGATATGTATCATGCCGGTATCGCAATCCCTATTGACATTGAGCGTGCCTATTTATGGTTTAATCTGGCGGCAGCTCAGGGAGTGGAAAGTGCTGCTTCTTCCCGTGACCTTGTGGTAAGGCTACTGACTCCAAAGCAAATTGCTGCGATGCAGGAAGAGGCGGCTCGTATCAGTCACGGCTATCGTTCATCGTATGTACCGGATGAGCCGAAGATTTCGGTAACAGAGTTTTATCCTCTGAATATAGATAGTCCGCCTGCGGATGAACCGGAAGAGCCAACAATAAAATCAGTAATTCTCATGTTGAAAGACTGGTGGAAAAATCAACCTTAACCGGTACTAGTTAATTTTTTAGGCAACATCAATAATTCATTGCCTTATGTTGTAAATAACGACGTAATAAGTCCAGTGCCAGTAACGCCGCTTGATTTTGCTTGCGTTTGATAGGGCCCGCGACAGAATGGATGGATTGATAAAAGTTATCTCCAGTTAGCAGGGCGTTATAGAGGACAATGGATTTGTCTTTATCGTGTAGTGCCTTATCATCGCCCGTATACAGTTGAGCGAGAACTAAGTCAGCCCTGCTGTTTTTCTGCAAATCAACGGCGATTGCTTTTGCTGTTGTCATTAAGTTTTCATTAGCGGCTTCTGCAAGCAGATGTTGTCCCAATCCCGCCAGGGATTGTTCATAGCTTGCGCTTAACAACCACTCGGAACCAACACACTTGGCTGCCAGCAAACCTTGGCTGGCAGTTTCTATTACCGCTAAAGTGAGCTTTTTGCCAGTCATCAGCTTGTCAATTTCAAAAACCAGATCGCCTGTTATTTCGCTCAATCCATCAATTGCAAACACATAATCACCTAATGATTCAGCAAGCCGGGCCACCAATATCGTTAATGCTGTTTCTTGATAATCAAATGGAAACAATAGCTTAGTTTGCACTTCGTCTGCCCCTGCACGAAAACCCAATTCCACCTGTGTTGGTATTTCAATGGCGTTTATGCGCTCCTGAATGGCGGATTCTCCTAGGCCTAAAGTTTTGATAGTGATTAATCGGCTGGGCCGTAATAAGAAACGAGTGGATAACGTAGGCAGGATGCGCTCCTGAAATAAATGCTTCATTTCCAATGGCACACCGGGCAAAAAAACAAACCAGCAGCGACCGTACTGCAAGGAAAATCCCGGCGCAGTTCCCCATTCGTTATCTATGCGCTGGGCACCTTGAGGCAGCATGGCCTGTTTGCGGTTTGATTCAGGCATTGTTCTGTTTCTGTGCGCAAAAAAGCGACTGATTTGTGCAAAGGCAATATCATCAAACTCTAGTGGCAGATTAAAGGCATAAGCTACGGCTTCGGCGGTCAAATCATCGCTGGTAGGCCCCAGGCCACCGGTACAAATACAACAATCGGCTCGTTGTGAAATGTCCTGTAGCAAAACGATGAGATCATCGAGTTTATCGCCTACGGCGGTATGTCGTGTTACGGTAAAGCCGCAAGCAACGGCTTGTTGCGACAACCAGGCGGCATTGGTATCCACTGTTTGTCCCGTTACAATTTCTTCGCCTTGAGAGAATATTTCCAGTG
>JAYVGW010000072.1:0-5783 GCA_043771735.1 Methyloglobulus sp. | reverse complement strand
GGTAAAATATCTTTCTATATCAATAAGTTATAATTTGCCGTGTCTTTGTAAGCTATTGTTTTTGAAGACCTTATTTTGAAACGTCAACAGAACCTAGGGAGCATCATGCGAACTTAATAACGGATTTGGATTAATTCTTACTATAATTCCTTATACATCCTTGCAGATAATGCATTATGGTTCCTATTGTTAGGTATGGTGAAAAATCCAAATGATTGATGAAGCTCAGTTGAAAGAATTGCTAAAGGTTAAGAGTGGGCATTTGTTTCGCCGCGAAGGGCAGGAATTAGAGTTTAAAGAGCAATTCAATCTTTCCGGACTTGCCGATTACTTCAAAGACTTTTCTGCGTTCGCAAATAACCGGGGAGGGTTATTAATTTTTGGAGTTAAGGATTCTCCTAGGTTACCCACAGGTCTCAGTGAGGCATCGCTAGAGCAGTTTAACAAGATTGATCCAGAGAGAATTACGGGTTTTTTGCTTGAAATATTTTCAGCCGACATCTGGTGGGAGCAGGCGACTTTTGAAGTCAGTACCAAGTACTTTGGAGTATTTCAGGTTAAGGAGTCAAACACGAAGCCGATCATTGCGAAAAAAGACGATGGTAAGGATCAGTAGATCAAAAACGGTGAAATCTACTATCGTTACGGTGGCAGAACGCAAAAAATCCAATACGCAGAACTCCAAAACATTATAGATCGTCGTGTGGAGCAGAACAATCAACAATGGCTTGACCTAATGTCAAAAATCGGAAAGGCTGGCCCACAGAACGCCGCAATTCTGGATATGGAGCGAGCTCTAATAGAAAAAGATGACACGAAAATACTCGTGTTAGACGAAGAACTCGTTAAAATATCAAATTCATCAAAGAGGGTGAATTTGTTGAGAAGAAAGGAGCCACCACACTAAAACTTATTGGCGATGTTGTGCCTATTGACAAAGTAGAAGTTATCCGAAAAGTCAGAGAAAATCTGACAAAACAGTATCCGTTGTCGGCAACGGAACTAGCTGATGAAGTGAAAAAGGTTCTACCAAGTACAGGCAAAAATAAAATCTGGCAGGTCGCAAAAGACAACGATCTGAAGAACAATCCTGATTATGCGGCCTACAACTTCAGAAACAAAAAGCAAGAAGACGAATTTAAGGTATCAGGATACCTCCCCACTGCTACACCAAGTATTTACAACCAACGAGCAGTTGAATTTATCATCAGTGTTTTAAAGGCTGAATAATAAGAGATTATGAAAAAGAGTAGGGCAGCAGGATTTTTCCAGATTTCACCCCCGTTTCCAAGCATGATAACGAGCTTCCCATTGCAGCAGCACGTAGGCTGGGTTGAGGAATGAAACCCAGCATTATAATTTGCGTTTTTGCTGGGTTTCCGCGAAGCTTCAACCCAGCCTACAGCTTATCCAAAATATGAAATAAGTTCCATTTTAAGCCAGTTTTTTATACTTCAACCGATGCGGATTATCCGCATCGCTGCCTAAGCGGCGGTGGCGGTCGGCTTCGTAATCTTCGTAATTGCCTTCAAACCAGACGACGTTGCTGTCGCCTTCAAACGCGAGGATGTGGGTGGCAATCCTGTCCAGAAACCAGCGGTCATGCGAGATGACGACGGCGCAGCCAGGGAAAGCGAGTATGGCATCTTCCAATGCACGTAAGGTTTCTACGTCCAGGTCGTTGGTGGGTTCGTCGAGCAACAGGACGTTGCCACCGGCTTTTAACAGTTTGGCCAGATGCACTCGGTTGCGTTCGCCACCGGATAAGTCGCCAATCCGTTTTTGTTGGTCACCGCCTTTAAAGTTAAAGCGGCCTACGTAAGCCCTTGATGGTGTTTCATATTTTCCGACGGTGATCATATCCAAGCCATCGGCAATTTCTTCAAAGACGGTTTTGTTGGCATCCATATCGTCACGAAGCTGATCGACATAAGCCAGCTCAACGGTTTTGCCTAGCGTTAAAGTGCCAGAATCTGGCTGTTCCATGCCTGCCATCATGCGGAACAATGTCGTTTTACCTGCGCCATTCGGGCCGATAATGCCGACGATCCCACCCGGTGGTAATTTAAAACTCAAGTTATTGATGAGCAATCGGTCGCCAAATGCCTTGCTGATGTTGTCGGCTTCAATGACGACATCGCCCAAGCGTGGACCAGGTGGAATATAAATTTCCTGGGTTTCATTGCGTTTTTGCACATCCACGGAAGACAATTCATCAAACCGAGCCAGGCGGGCTTTGCTTTTGGCATGTCGGCCTTTGGGGTTTGAACGCACCCATTCCAATTCCGCCTTCATGGCTTTTTGGCGGGAAGATTCCTGTTTTTCTTCCTGCAACAAACGGTTGCTCTTTTGCTCTAGCCAGCTTGAGTAATTGCCTTCCCAGGGGATGCCGGAGCCACGGTCGAGTTCCAGAATCCAGCCAGCGACATTGTCCAAAAAGTATCGGTCATGGGTGACGGCGACCACGGTGCCAGGATAATCGTGCAGAAACCGCTCCAACCAAGCGACCGATTCTGCATCCAGATGGTTAGTCGGTTCGTCCAGCAGCAACATGTCGGGATTGGATAGCAACAAGCGACATAAGGCTACACGGCGTTTTTCCCCGCCCGATAACTTGGTGACATCGGCATCCCAATCTGGCAAACGCAAGGCATCGGCGGCGATTTCCAGTTTGCGCTCTAATTCCCACGCACCTGCGGCTTCGATTTTTTCCTGTAAATCGGCTTGTTCTATCAGTAATGCGTCGAAATCCGCATCAGGTTCGGCAAACGCGTTGTTGACTTCATTAAAGCGATCCAATATTGCTTTGATTTCCGCGACGGCTTCCTCAACATTTCCCCGTACGGATTTATTGGGATCGAGTTGCGGCTCTTGCGGTAGGTAACCGATGTTAATGCCTTTGAGCGGGATGGCTTCTCCTTCAATATCCTTGTCGATACCTGCCATAATCTTCAATAATGTCGACTTACCCGAACCGTTTAAGCCGAGCACGCCAATTTTTGCGCCGGGAAAGAAGGACAAATATATGTCTTTGAGAATATATTTCTTAGGTGGCACAATTTTGCCGACCCGGTTCATTGAAAAGATATATTGAGCCATAGTTGAGGAAGATTTGTTAGGTTAATGGATGTTAGGGGCTAGTCACAACGTGTCTTGACGATATGCTAAAGATTGAGTAGCCGACTATATAGGAAACTCTGAACAAGTTGATTCCGTTCATGGTTCGACAGGCTCACCACGAACGGGATCAACACCTTACCGTTCGTCCTGAGCTTGTCGAAGGACTTGTTCAGAGTTCCTATAGTAAGCACGCTTGCCAATCGAATTGGCTTACCCTATATGATAACGACAGAAATTCTATGTGCAACTTGTTGGAAGCGTCCGTAGCCGGTAAAGTGGCGACAAAGGCATTGTTAACAACAATTCGGTGAGATTAAACGATGGCATCGGGCGTTACATAAAGCCACATTCTTCTGTGGGCCCTGATGATGGCCAATTAATAAACAGGCAAAGCCCATCAATGCATTTAAAGCGTATCGACCAAGCGGTATTGGCGGCAAATTGTAGCGCTTGGTTTATGCGAAAAACACCAGGCATGTACAGCAGGGACACCAAGTTAATTCGATAAAAACCGACTACTTTAGGATCACTTTAGCAAACGCAAAACTACCAGACAGCCAAGCTTAAGTCTGCTCTATCATTTTGATTTAAAACTAAAGTTCACAACCCGCTACAACTCAAAAACCAGAAAATTTTTGAGTGCTTAACCTAATCGTTATGCAGGGGTGACATTCTCAGCTTGTGGGCCTTTTTGACCTTGGGTGACTTCCATCATCACTCTTTGGCCTTCTTTTAGCGTTTTGCGGCCGGAGCCATTAATGGCGCTATGGTGGACGAAAACATCTTTGCCGCCTTCCTGGGCAATAAATCCAAAGCCTTTTTCATCATTGAACCACTTAACGGTACCTTCAACTTGATCTGCCATATCTAACTCATTCAGTAATAACGCCAATCTCAGTTGGCTTAACAAAATCCAGCCCGCAACAGGGCTGGTTCAACCTTTAACGCCGAGCAATGGTAGCACTAAAAAGATAACTAGGGCAAAACATTTTGAGTGCCTTTGGCAGGGTTTGGGCATCATCAATAGCCTGAGAAAATTCAGAAAAAACGACAATAAATTAAAAATGCCCAGATAGTGCTGCCAGTTAATTGTCAGTAGCCGAAATATGATTTCAACTAATTGATTATTATGTTTTAAATTAATATAGTCCATTGCTAAGGCTTATTTCTGCTTATCGATTTTAAGACTGGATTAAACCGGCCAAACATTTCGTGCATAAGCAATGCGGCAAGAATTAAAGCCGTCCCGGTCAGCGTATCCTGGGTTAAGGGTTCATGGTTGACCACATGCCCCAACATCAACGCCATCACCGGAGTCATCAGCGAAATCAGCGCGACACGGGTGGCCGATAAGTGCGTAAGTAGATAATAATACAGCGAAAAACCAATCGTCGTGGCGATTATCCCCAAGTAAGCAATTGCCGCAATATTCACGGTGGAAAGCGTTGTCGGCCATTGCCCGTCAATCAGCGTCCAGGTGACCAAATACGCAGGCAGCGCCAAGCCCAGTCCGCCCGCGACTTGCGCTATTGCGGGTAAGCCGGCATTGATGCGCTTAATCCAGATAGCGCCAAGCGACTGCAACAAGGTGGCAAGCAAAATTCCGGCTATGCCCATTACCGCGCTTTCCCCTAAAATCAAGGCGGAACCAAACATAATGTATAAACCGCCAATACCTAAGCAATAAGCGCACAGGTTGCTGAATGATAAATGTTTTTCTTTGAGCAAAAGATTTGCCAATAATGCCGTCATAAGCGGTGTTAAGCCGAATATGACCGAAATCCAGCCCGACGGGATGAATTGTGCCGACCAATAGACGACGATCATCGAACAATAGATTTGCAAGGCAACTGCCAAGTAAGTCAATAGCGCTTTACGGTGCCATGCCAATGACCGCCGTAACACCGCTAACGTAAACAGTATGCAAACCATGCCAATCGCCATCCGGCTGGTGACGGCAAACAGGAAGCCTGGGCCTTCGCCGCTCCATTTGATGGCAAGCGGTGTGGTGGCCCAGAGCAAAACTACGCTGATGTAAGCAAAGGTGATGCGCATTGGGGTTAATATTCAGGCAAAAGCGGCAACAGGCCGGGTAATCTGGCAAAAATTCAATGTGTTGGATTATACGGTGAATCAGGATACCTTATTTTCTAACCGATACCATCAGCAATATTGAAAAGTTAAGCGATTGAGTTTTCTCCTTCAAGGATAGAGGGAATGCTTCCTTAGTTATTGGCTTTGCTAGAATCACCGTCGTCATCATGAATGTTTACATCCACACCTTACCGCTTTATCATTCAGTCAACCTAAAACCGTCATTTCATCACAAACCAGGAGTTACGCCATGCACCTTACCGATTCCGAAGTCGATGCCGCCTGCCATTATATACGCAGGCAAATGGAAGCGCATTCGTGGTGGCCTAAAGAAGCCCCTGGGGAAGCCAAGCGGGAGTTTGATTTGATGTGTGGTACGGCGTTGTCTTTAAACGTATGGTGTGATCGTTGGTTGGATAAGGGGCAATGTAAAAAGCTTGAGAAGTCGGTTAGGGGGTAATGGTTCTAGCTAAGGGAGTCGCTATTTTTGCGAAAGCTTGTTTTGGGCATCCCAGCCCAAGCAAGCGGCAAAAACTTAACGCGACCGCTAATGCCTGCGGCTGCCCCAG
>JAYVGW010000071.1:0-15149 GCA_043771735.1 Methyloglobulus sp. | reverse complement strand
AACTGCTGGCGACCCCATGAAGCTGGCAACCGCACCACAATACGCCATAGGCATGTATGCCCCCATCTTACGCAAGGGCACCGAAAACCGAAAGTGTATTCCACTTTCTATCATTGGTGCCGGACAAGGCAGCAGTGCCAACAGCCGGGCGCTAATTATGCTACAAGTCATCCCGAAAAGCGGCTGCTATCGCGATCCAGTGAACTAATGAATTATCAGGAGTCTTTCCATGCCAAGAAGATCTAAGTTTTTTATCTTTACGCTGTTGCTACTCAGTTTGTTTAGTGGCCTCCAGGTTGCCCACGCTGTTACTTATACAACAATTGCCAATGGCGACTGGACTAGCGCTTCCACTTGGACTGGTGGGGTAATCCCTGATGGCACACTGACTGCTGGCGATGTGGTGACCATCAACCACCGCGTTAACTATCCCGAAAACTTGGGTAACTTGTTGATTGACAATGGCACTTTGACTGTCAACAAAATCTTGATCCTCAATAATGTTAACCTAACGATGGGGAACACAGCTGGAAAAGTCAATGTCACGAACGGCTTGATTATCCTCACCAATAAAAACTTTGATAACACCTTGGGTATTGTCACCTTCACCAACGGTGCAGTCCAGCTTTGTAACGGTAATTATACGGTGGGGAATAATCCCCTAGCCCAAACCAATGGAACTAACGGCTACGTTTTTAGCAAAAATGGCAATATCGTACGGTCTAATTCAGGCGTTTTTAATAGTGCCATCAAATGGTGTAACGATGCAGGGGTTGGAACTGGTTTGACCGCAGAGAACTGTGGTGTGGCCCGGCCACCAGTGGGCGATTGCCAAAACGAATCCCATTATCTGAGTTTGAACACTACCCTTAAAAAGTGGGACACTTCTATCAATCTGTACAAAATTTTTGCCGGCAAGATGGACTACAAAGTCATTGGTGGCTCAGAGTTGAAAGAAACAGGGAGTTCTAACAATTGTAAAAAAGCCGATAACAGTACCGCTACATTAACGCTTCCTACAGGCGCAAAAGTGAAAGCAGCCTATTTGTACTGGTATACCATGGAAAAAAACGATGTTGATAGCCCCGCTTTCATAGCCGCCGCTGACTCAATTCCGGCGACTTTTTTGGCATCTCCTCTAACAATCAATGCTGTACGCAGTACAAGCTCGGCGGTCGAATTCCCTTCCGGCAGTGGGAAATATATTAGATATGGCGGACGCTTTGCAGACGTGACGACATCGCTCGCTACCAACCCTAACGGTAGTTATACTGTCGATGTCAAAGGAGGCACATCTGAAACAGCTTGTCCTTTGCAGCAAGAAAACGCCCGGGCTTGGAGCCTGGTGGTTGTGTACGAAAATCCCGCCCTTACTGCCGCCAATCGGATTTACATCTACGATGGCATGGTCGGATTTGTTAATTCCAACATTACTGTGCCAGTCACCGGTTATCGTATCCCTGCTTTGCGCCCTGCTGGTGGCATGACTACGGTTGCCATACAAGGCGACCCAGGAATTTCTGGCGAATTTCTGGATACTTCCGACACGACTTTTCCCAATTACCCTGCCGACTTCGCCAATAGCTCAACAGGTGCGGCTTTGGATATTGACATTTTATCGGGCAATTACATTGCAGGCTCCAACACCATGAACCTCAAAGCAGGTTCTAATGGGGATGTTATCTTGCTATCAAACATAATCGTCGCCGCTCCCAGCGAAATGGATTTTAGTGATGGCCTAGCAAGTTATGGTGATGCCGTACATGGAATACCTATCACAACACCAACTCTCTATTTAGGCAGCACACCACCAGATGATGATGTAAATAGCCAAAGTACCGCTGCGGCTGACTGGGATGATAGAAATGGAGTAGATGATGAAGGTGGAATCACATTGCCTTCTGGTGATTGGAGAATAAATCAAACAGAAACCTTACCCATTGTTGTCAACGGGACGGGTTATTTAAACGTTTGGATTGACTGGAACCAGGACGGCGATTTTGATGATGCCGATGAACAAATCACTATTGCACAGAGTGTTTCAACGGGCACCATCAACCTTTCCGTAGCGGTACCCGCTACCGCTACTGGCGGCAACCATACAGTCCGTGTACGACTTTGTTCAAGTGCCACTGAATGTAGCACCCCGTCCGGGTTCGCTAATGATGGCGAAGCCGAAGACTATGTGATACCAGTCGCTAGCTGTACTGGGCTTACTGGCGATGTCAGTGAAGTCCCGCCCGCCGTTCCACTACAAATTACCCCTGGCAGCAAAGAATTTGTCGCCTCGCGTACACCGTCACCTACAGAAGGCCATTTGAAAGTCTTCACTTTCCAGACCAGTGGATTACTATCGACTACCGCCGAGTGGGATGCGGCGACCTTAATGAACGCCACCAAGCGGACAAATGCGCTCTACTCCACCAACGCGGCAGGGGCGGGCATTTTGTTCAATAGCCTGGATGATGCCGCTTTTGCGGCAACTACACCACCCGTTGCCACCATAAAAAGCTATACCCTAGATCCTTCTTTCAGCACACCCACTTATCTGGCAGGCCGCCGTAACGGTTCCTTCCTGGGACCTATCGGCCGTGGGAATTCCCTTGCATTGATCACGCAGGCAATCAACCAGTCGCGTTTTCTGGAGGATACTAGCTACCGGACTTTCTATGACAACACCGTTTCTAGTCGAAGCGAAAAAGTGCTTGCTACTAGCGACGATGGCTTCCTCTATGCGTTCAACCAATCTGATGGTGAGCTGTCTTGGGGATGGATGCCTCGGTCACTGGTACAGGAGCTAAAAAATGTAGCCACATTCCAAAGCAAGCTCTTTATGCGCGGCAAACTGGAAATAATTGATGCCAAAGATAGCTCAAGCAATTACGCTACCTATGTCGCCGGTAGTTATAAGAATGGTTTAGGCCACTACGTACTTAAACTATCTAGCTCGGCGGGATTAGGCTCAGTGGTATGGGACGAAGACCGCAGCACGGGCTTTGTTACTTCACCCAACCGTGGCGAAATGGGCTTTTTCAGTGATGGCGTAGGTAACACGTACGCAGCCTACGTACTGACAACTGGCAGCAACTTGTCCACGCTAGTTATCCATAACCTTCTCACCACAGCAACTACTGAGATACCGCTTAATTTCAATGCGACCTCCACCCCTTTCATCATGCCAGATTTTGGCAATGCCAAAGCCCCGGCCAAGAAAACCTTGTATCTAGGCGACAGCAATGGAAATATCCGTCGGGCAGCATTGCTGGCTAGTGATCGCACACTTAATACTATCGCTATTTTACAAACAGCATTACAAAGCACCACTTTTCCAGGCGTTTCGGGAGCTCCCATACCCATTGGCGATTTGGGCGCCGCTGAACCCATTCTTTTCCTGGGCGCTTCAGTATCTACCGATGGCAAATTCTTTCTACGCGCACAGTCTGAATCCCGTATTACAGTGCTGCATTATGACGCAGTGGTGCCTTATGACGGATTGTCGAACTGGATAAAAGACTGGACTAGCTATGTCGGCGGAGCAGGCAAATGGGATTCGACCGGTACTACTTTTACTCCTGACACTAGCGGGCCTCCGGCCGATCTTGACAATGACGGCACTTTAGATGTCACCGCTAACGGCATCCAGAGTTTACCGGCTGGCACAAAAATCACTGATGCCGCACAGATTGTCGCGAACAGCATTATCCTCCCAGTTACAACAGCGCCGGCAACAGGGCTGTGTTATGGAAATGCTTATTTAAACCTTTATCAGCTCCCTACTGGAAATTTTCCTGATGGTATTTTCACCACTGGGGGCATCCCTCTAAGATTAAGAAATTACTTTTTGGGTTTGGGCGAAGCTACCCGAGTGACGGTCAGTGATGCGCCGGGGACAAACAAAATGAAGATAGTGGGTGGCTCTGACCAGCGACAAGATGGGACAACAAGACCAGATGAGGGTTTAGAAACTGTGGACAAAGTCTCAACGGGCGTGCGAGGATGGAAAGAACTAGGTAGAGATTAGCTACACCGCCGGAAAACATCATTCTAGTAGTGATTGTAGGCCGATTTCGCCAACCCATTGTGTGAGGTAGGTTAACAGCCTCCTTTAAGCATAAGTATCTACACAAGTTCCTGCCCCTTCTCCCTTGAGGGAGAAGGTTGGGATGAGGGGTATAACTGGTTGATTTTATTCTCCTCACCCCGACCCTCTCCAGCAGCAGAGGGAGCAAGAACAGAATTACAACTCATTGTATTTAAAAAATACAAAAAATTGTGTAGATACCTATGCCTTTAAGACAAGCTATACTGACACTTTTGTCGTAATATATTAAATAAGGCTCTAGACTATCAGGAGAGGTTAAAATTTCTGACAAGTTGCCATAATTCAATAGCCAATTCGTCAGGTTGTTTTTTCCACCGCCACTCGGACTCTTTCAGGTGGAGCCCGAAGTTTACCGACACGCCATTGAACTTGGCAAGCCGCCGTTTGGTGAAGCTCCAAAACGACTCGATGCCGTTGATGTGGCAATGGCCGTCACGGGCAAATTCGTGTTTGCCATGATTCACCCGGAAATGGCGCGAATAACCGACATCCACCAAGCCGTTGTAACCCCGCCAGCCATCACTGTAAATGACGCTTTCAATTGACACCTTGCCCAGGATAACAGCCTGTAACGTCAAGCGCTTACAGTCCGGGACGATCTCCGTATAAACACGCCCCTCACGTTCAAACACGCCAAATACCGGTTGCTTTAACGTCCCCCGTCCGCGCTTCAGCTTGCCTTGGCGGCCCCGTTGCCGCTTGGCGCCAAAATAACTTTCATCGACCTCAACACGGCCGACCAACTTTTCTTTTATGGCCGTTTGATGCCGACAGATCGCCCGCCTGAACAGGCCATACCAGGTTGACCGTGTTACGGTTCAAACCTAATAACAAGGCCGTTTTGCTGGCAGGAATATCAATACAAAAACAAGAAATTATTTTTTTGATGCAATAATCACTTAGCTTGCTGTTTCTTATCATCTTTCTAGGCTATCATTGGGTCTCCTGATAGCCTAAATCCACATTTAGTACGATACAAAGTAGCTATCATCCTCAAGCGGCAAGTTCCATAATAGTAACCTCTAAAAATTCAAAAAACTCCTTCTCCCTTTGGGGAAAGGTTGGGGTTAGATATTTAAAATCAATTAGTTGTTACCCTCTCCCTCTCCCTCTGGGGGATGGGATTATTAGAGCTTCCCATAATAATGACTCCAGCATGTTCTTATTTTGGATGGGAAGAATCGGATAATGGACATCCGCCAATTAATGTTATAACATAACATTACGTACTGGATAACTATTCATTTGCAATGAGCCTTACTGAAGAAGCAAACCATAACCATCCTCTAGAACACGACCATACAAAATGTGTCAGCAAGGCATTGGGCATTGCCGAGAATTTGTGTATGGTGCGTGGTGTACAACTGACACCAATTCGACACCAAGTACTGGAATTAATTTGGGATAGTCACAAGGCAATTAAAGCTTATGACCTGCTGGATCGTATCAAACCAATGCAAAATGCCGCAAAACCCGCGACGATTTACCGCGCACTGGATTTCTTGATTGAACAAGGATTGATCCACCGGGTGGAAAGCCTCAACGCTTTTGTCGGTTGCAGTTGCTCGGATCATCAACATGAACTGCTACTGTTAATTTGTAAGCACTGTAATGAAGTCGAAGAACGTCCCGCGCCTAATGTTATGCAAGCACTGTCGCAAGAGTTTTATCAAGCTGGGTTTTTACCCCACAGCAAAGCCATAGAAGCACACGGCATCTGCGGTAAATGTAGCGATTTTCATTCAATATCTTGAACATCTTATGAACAAACATCTGCTAATCTGTTTAGCTTTTTCCACAATAAGCCCATTTGCTTATGCAGATGAAGACAACGCACAACAACTGGAGGAAGTGGTTGTCTACGGCACCGGCATCAAACAGGCGACAGCTAAAGCAGCTAGACCCACGACGTTATTATCCGGCGATGAGCTACGCACAAAAGTTGGTCAAACGATTGGCGACACCTTAAGCAAGGAATTGGGCATAACCAGCCAATCGTTCGGCGCTGGCGTGGGCGTTCCAGTCATTCGCGGGCAATCAGGTCCGCGTGTGCGGGTGCTACAAAACAGTCTGGGCAATAATGATGTCTCTTCCTTAAGCCCCGATCATGCCAACGGCGTTGACCCTATCATTGCAGAGCGGGTGGAAGTGCTGCGCGGGCCTTCCACCCTGCTGTATGGCAGTGGCGCAATCGGAGGCATAGTCAACGTGATTGATAACCGCATTCCTGAGCAGGTACCCGAAAAACTTATTGGCGGTGCAGTCGAACAGCGTTTTGATTCCGTAACCAATGAAACCTCCAGTGCCCTTAAGTTAGAAGGTGGCAAAAACAGGCTTGCTTATCATGTGGATGGCTTTTACCGCGACCAAAACAATACCCATATCGGCGGACGGGCGATTGATGAAGCCGCCGTACGCTCTGTTGACCCCAGCTTTACCAGCTCGCCTGTACTGGACAATCCCGTAGGCCTAATCAATGGTTCGCAAGCCCGTACACGCGGCGGTTCAATCGGTGTTTCCAAAATTGGCGATGCCGGTCTGGTAGGCATTGCCATCAACAGCCTGGAAAAACTGTACGGCATTCCGCCCGACGGCAAAAGCAATGACCGTGTCACCGTTGACCTGCGCCAAACCAAATACGATTTTAAAGGCCAACTCAACAAGCCTTTCGCTTGGGCTGAAGAACTCCGCATGAAGTTTGGTTACACCGACTATAAACACGTCGAACTTGACAATGGCACACCGGCGACGACTTTCTTAAACAAATCCTACGAAAGCCGTTTGGAACTTGAACATCAGCCTATTGGTATCGTTAAAGGGACGGTAGGCTTCCAATCAACCAACAGCAAATTTGCCGCGCTAGGTGACGAAGCGCTGGTGCCTAAATCTGATATTGATACCTATGCCTTATTTGCGGTCGAATCGTTCGCCGTCGGCGCAGTGACTTACGATTTTGGCGTAAGAGGTGAATGGCAAACGATTAGCCCTGAAAACCGCCGCAGTTTCACGTATCTGCCGATCAGCGGATCGGCCTCTGCGTTGTGGGAAATTAACGGGCAACACCAAATCAGCTTAAGCCTTACCCACTCTCAAAGGTCACCACAGATACAAGAATTGCTGACTAAAGGCGTTCATGAAGCCACGCATAGTTACGAAATAGGCAATAGCTCGCTCAACAAAGAGCTATCTAACAATTTGGATCTTGGCTATCGCTTTAATTCTATATGGATGACGGCGGAAATTAACCTGTTCCATAACTGGACTAGCGACTATATTTTCCAACAACGTAGCCGCGATATTTTTAATGAGAACGATGGAACACGCACTGCGAACTGCCCATTGGGTGCAGCCTGTCTGCCAATTTTAGAAAGCCGTCAAGCTGATGCCACTTTCAAAGGCTTTGAAGCCCAAACCATATTCCCTTTGATGCAGAATAAATACGGTGCAATCGACCTGACCTTATTCGGGGATTACACCCGCGGTACGTTTGACCGAGGTGGCGATGTCCCCCGTATGCCGCCTTTACGTTATGGCTTACAACTGAGTTATGAGAAAAATGATTGGTCAACTAATGCACGACTGACTCGCGGTGAAGCACAAACCAACGCCAGTGCGAATGAAACAAATACCGGCAGTTATTTGTTGCTGAATGTGGGGGCACAATATCGGTTATCTGACTTCCATGGCGCAGAAATATTGTTGTTTGCCAAAGGCAAGAACCTGTTGGACGAAAATATCCGTAATTCAACATCGTACCTGCGTAACTTTGCGCCGGAGCCAGGGCGCAGCGCTGAGCTGGGGCTTCGTATCAGTTATTAAAACGATAGCTCAGAACCCAGTTCTCGATCACGGGGTACGTTGACCTGGCGGCAATTTTTCATTGCATATTCGAAAATAATTGCACTAGCAAATATTTAGCCCAGAATTTCAAACCCCATCCCGCGTAGTGATTGCAATTGTTACCTATAAAGCTTCGTTTTCTCCAAGGTGTGCCAATGGTAAAACAAATTTTTAACGTAAAAAACAGAATCTAACCTAGTTGAGCCTTTTGGAAACATTTGGCTACCATCCATAAAACTGTAAATGGCATTCTCGTCATGTACAACACTTAGATCCCAATTGGTCCGTTTAATCCTAACGGCGGTCGAAAAATCACCTATTGTAGAAAATGCTACGTACAATTCCACAAAAAATTCTTTTGCATCGTCTAAACTAGAAAATACAGAATATTTCGGCATTTCTTTGTTTAACTTAGAAAGGTCGTAGTTCGCAATAATATCGGCCTCCCTGTTTTTGGTTGCAACATTAATACGATGATGACCGTTTTCCAGCGCAGTATTGATGCGGGCATAATTGAAATGGAAAAATGAAAATAAATTACCCGTTAAGCACATGAATCTATTATTGGCATCGCTTCTTAGAAAATGAACGCCGCGTTCATTGTTGCAAGTAACAATTGCTCGATAAACAATTTGATTGAAGTTGAACCCAAAGCCTTTGGGGATGAAAGTCGGTCGCATATCCGCCAATTCAGAAACGACTACTGATAAGAACGCTTCCCCATTGCGAACGTCCGGTTGAATTGGGTGCGGTAATAGCCTTTGTAAGAGGGAAGGTTCCATTGCAAAATTAACCAAATAGCAATTTTGAAATACCGTCTCCATCGGGAACGGGTGCTTTGGGATCATATTCATACCTTATTACTATGGGCTGATAGCGAATAGCCGCGATGAAGTGTAACAGAATCGAGGACTATCGAAGCCTCGAAACCCTCGATACCGCAAGCTACATCGAGACCATCGGCTATTTCCTTTCCCTAATAGCCAGCTAGGGCTTTGCTTTTTCCAGAACTGAAATTTGCATCTCGCCATTCTCTTGTGCGACTTTGAATAATTGCAGGACATTCATTCCCAATAACGGTTGACTTAAATTGGGGATGATAACCGCAGACACATCTTGCACAACGAATGCCCCGAACTGGAGTTTCTTAATTTTTGCGGTGCAGGCCTCAGCGTTGCCGTTTGCGGTGCTCATGCCTATTTTGTCCTCACAATAAATGAGCGCGCTATGTGCGACAGCTTCCGGCAAGGAGACAAAAGATGCGCCGGTATCGACCACAAAATTAAGGGCTTTGCCGTCAACACTGCCATCTGTTGAATAATGCCCACCGGGATTTTGTTTAAGTTTCAATACGGGTGAAGGTTGTTTTTTGGCATCCTTGTCTTGCCCGGTTTCTGAAACCTGAGGTTTGGCGACCGCCTTTGGTGTCCAGGATGTAACGGTATCGGCGCTAGCATTGCAGGGAGATTTTTGGTAAATCAACTCGCCTTGTTGGTTTTTGCACTTATTAATCATCCCCTCGCTCCACGCGTTCACGCTCGACGCGGCTAAAATGACGGTAACTAGCGATTGGATGACATTGATTTTCATTAGGTTCTCATTGCTAATAGTAAAGTCCACGTTTAAGTCGTTTGTGGGCGTAGGCGATTCAAGCGGCAGCCAAGCCAAACCAAACCACTTTAATATTAGCAAAGATTCCAAGATAAATTTGTGAGCTGGTTCTAACTTACCGAAAGCAAAAGAGTGGGCTGGAGCTGCCTATGTCAAACCAAATGTAACAAATCCTGATGGCGGCGCTTCCTGATTGAAAACATACAGAGAAATGAAACAAATGCCGCGACCATGATGTAAAAAGCAATCGGTGCATTGGAACCGCTCAATGTAATCATTTTAGTGACCAGTATGGGTGCTGTGCCGCCAAATATTGCCGCCGCCAGGTTACACGCGAGGGACATGCCGGTATAACGGGTTTTGGTGGGGAACAATTCGACCACCAGCGTGGGAATGGGCGCAATGTAGAAGCCTAGAATGACCGAAAAGGTAAGCTGGGAAGCCAGGACATAGCCAAAAGTTTTATGGTCCAGCAGGTAAACATAAGGGATAGCGAAGGCAAAATACGCAATCAGGACGACTTTGAGCAGGATTTCCCGGTCTTTGTTATCACTAAGCCATGCCGAAACCTGCCCGACAACCATCATGGTCAATAAACTCAGCGTAAAAATCAATAAGGAATCTGACGTAGAAAATTTCAGGAACTTGACCATAAAACTGGGCATAAACACTGTTTGGATATAAAACGGGATGGTCACTGCCAAGTAAGCGCCAATCCCCAGCAATATCTCCTTATAATTTTGCTGCAACGCGTCCTTAATCGGGGCATCCGAGGTATGCCCGGCTTCTTTGGCTTCCAAAAAGACCGGGCTTTCATCCAGTTTGGTACGGATATACAGGCCGATAATGCCGATAAAAAAGCCCAGGATGAAGGGGATACGCCAACCCCAGGCATCAAATGCTTCCGCAGACATAAAATGCGCCAACCCTGCGGCAATCATGGCACCCGTGAACAAGCCGAGGAGCATACTGAGGATGGAGAAATTACCCATTTGGTTTTTGTTTTTGGTAGAGGCATGTTCCACCAAATAGACAATAGAGCCACCAAATTCGCCGCCTACAGCCACGCCTTGCACCAAACGGATCACTGTCAGTAAAATCGGTGCCCATAAGCCTATTTCTTTATACGTCGGCAACAAGCCAATGCAGGCGGTCGGAAAAGCCATGAGTAAGATGGACAGTGCGAGCGCGTTTTTGCGCCCGTATTTGTCGCCGATATAACCGAAAAACATCGCACCCAAAGGCCGCATAAGAAAGCCGACAGCAAAAATGCCAAAGGTTGCTATCAGGGCAACGGCATCGTCGCCAGCCGGAAAAAAATGCTTGCTGATAAGTGCGGTAAACGTGCCGTACAGCGCGTAATCGTACCATTCCAAGCCATTGCCTATCATCGTGGAGGCAATGACTCGTTTTACTTGTGACATTTGGGATCCTTGTGTTTACGGTTATTTAATGCAGCGGCGGATTTTGCCTCTCAACCCAAGCTACCAAAAAGTGGCTTCAATATTGTTCGACGAAATAACCCTGTTTTTTAAGTTGCGCCAATACGCCATCATTGCCTGCAAGATGTAATACACCAACCAAGATCAATTCCCGCCCTGGCGTAGCTAACATGGCTTTAATTTTAGGTAACCAGGCCGTGTTACGGTTAGTCAGCAGGCGTTGGTTAAGCTCAGGAAACTCCGCCCGAATGGTTTTAATGCCGACTTTTTCCAGATCGACCAAATTGCCAAAACGCCAGGCTGTTTTCATTTCATCCATAAATTTTGGCGTTTGTTTTATTTCTTTTATGGTGGACAAGATCAACTCGTCCTCGTGGCCTTTGCCCATTTTTCCCAGCGCGTTAATTTGGGTTTCTGCGCTCTCCAGCCCTGTTATTTTTTTGCCTGCTGTCTTTGCCTTATCAAGGAATTTGTGGTCTACCCCAGCGCCCGCCAAACCCAAGCGTTTCAATTCTGCCATCGTTAAGGTCAAAACCACCATCGAAGGCTTCATGGCTTGCATGGATTTTATGGATAAGCCTGCGCTTTTGCAATAATGCGCTAATGCCCTATAAGTCTTCGGTTTGATGGCACTTTTTAAGGTCGTGCCGTCTGTGTACATCAGGCTTTGCACTAATTGTGCTTGGGCTTTTGGCCTTGATAAAGCATCGAGGTCCGCTTCTAGTACAAGCAGGTCAATCTCCCGAAAAGCCTGTTCATACTCATCAGGTAATGGATAATCGGACTTGCCTAGTAAATGCACCGTCCCACCGATGTAAAGCTGATTTTTTCCCTTACACTGACACGCCATAATGAAGTTTCGGCACAGGCCAGGCAGGGCAACAATAGGCAAAGCAACAAGATATAGCGCATTTTTATTTCCAAGCTCATTGTCGCTACTGTGATGGTTGTCACACCGCGCCAATGATTATCCAACAAAACAACCCTTTTGCTACAGCCACAGGGACAATGGCTGTGTTTTACCTATAAACGCCCTGTTTTTTATGATGAAAGCCAATTTACGGCAAGATTTTTGCCATGTCGCTCATAACGTTAGGCTTAGGCTACGAAAGCCATTATTTGCGCCTTCCAGCGTACCGTCGTCATTCAACAACTGCACCTGATCGTTATTGTCTGGATAAAATAATGCGGCTTCAATATTAAAGCCTGCAAGGTCGAACCTTTTCAAACCGTTGAGTTTTCCAGATTTGCTTGACCATTTATACAATTTACCTTCTTCCTTTTTATGCTCTTCAGTTGCGATATTTTCATGATAAGGCCCTGCAACGATTAGGTATTTGTGGTTTTCGCGCTGGGTGATTTCCCGAATGCCGAAGCCATCCAAATCCAACTCTGTAGGATCGGCAAACCGCGCTTTCAGCCCGTGGATGACCTCGAACGGATTCAGCAATTCAACAAGCAATGCCTTACCGTTTACCAGCCTGCCGTCTTTGATTTTACCGCCATTTAACGGATTCCTGAATCCGATCAGCAGGCCATTTTTGGGGGTAGCCGCAAGCCCTTCGATACTCAAGCCGCCGATTGCTTTGGCCTGTGCTTTTTTGGCCTTGCCCAAATGCCAACTATCAAAACGCGGGTCATCCTGAAGGTCACCAATCAAACTTGTGTAGATGTCACCTGCGGCACTAACCGTGAACTTACCTTTTGCGCCGGGCTTGATGTTGACAGCCAATAACCGATGCCTCGCTGGCCTGTATTCGCCCGAACGGCTGCTGGAATGCGAACCGATCCAGAAGTAAGTCCCGTCGATTTCCGCCGCGCTTTCCAGGTCGATTTCCAGATCCTCACCATCCTCGACCACACCCTTGAAAACGGCGCTCAACGCGATGGTTTGCAGCGGTTTTTCAGGGGTGTTCCTGTCATAAATTCGTAGCAAATTGTCCTCATCATCTGCGACGACAAACAAGTTGTTATTGAGCGCAACCGCCCCTGATGGATTAGATATGCCTAGATATTTTTTTTCCTGGATGTCGTCTGTTTTCATTTGTTTAGCCTCGGTCATTTTGGTTAAGTGGGGATTTTTTGATAACCCCGATAAGCAATAGTAAGGCCAAGCTGCCCCAGAGTAAACCAGGGATTAGCCAAAACCACTCTTGATAGAACGTCGCTTTCGGGTTTTTTACGTAAGGCACTTCGTAAAGCCCAGCCCAAGGCTGCATCATGGGGGACTGCTCCAGCACTTCGCCAGATGCTAACGAAACCGTGGAAATGCCGGTATTGGTGACGCGCAGCACTGGCCTGCGGAATTCCACGCCGCGCGCCAAGGTCATGTACATGTGCTGATAAGGCTCCTGCCATGTGCCGTACCAGGAATCATTGGTCGCATTGACAATAAACTGGGCGCCCAGATTGGCTAAATCCCGTGAAAACTTGGGGAACAGGCTTTCATAACAGATTTGCGGCCCCATCTTAAAACCATTCCAGTCAAAAAGTACCGTAGGGCCTGGCCCCCTTGCATATTGCCCGATCTGGGGCAGAAACTTGCGGATAACCGGAAACGTGTCCGCGAAAGGGATATACTCGCCAAATGCCAGCAAGATTGTTTTGCTGTAATGCGGCTCTACGATTTCACCTTGGTTATCGAGTAAAAACAGGGAGTTCGTAAGCAACCGTAGCTTTACATCCACACCCAAAGCGCCCGTAACCAGCGGCAATTGTCTCTCACGCAGGAACTGGGAAAGCAAAACGGGATATTCCTTATCCCTAAATTCCGCGCCCAACAAGGCTGGAAAAGCCGTCTCCGGCCACATGGCAAAGTCTATCTTACTGTCTTTATGCTCAATTAAAGCCTTGTCAGTCAAGGCCATAATGCGCCTGATGATCTCTTGCGTATAACCTTCACCCAATTCTGCGGCCATTTTTTCCGAATTAGGCGTGCTTGCCTGAATTAATAAGGTGTTAAGTTTTGCATCCGGCTCTGGCAACCTTGCTTTTAGCCATACGCCGCCAAGATTAAGCAAGATAAAACCCATCAATACAATTGCGAAAATTACTTTACCAGAGCGTTGCTTACGCTGTTGCCAAGCCAGATAAAGCGGCAGGTTGCACAATAAAGTCGCCGCGCTTAGGCCGCTAAAGCCGATGAACTCAGCCCATTGATAGACGGGGATATTCGCGCCGTACCAAGAATAGCCGAAATTCCAGTCGAACACGGTCAGCGAATACGCCTCGCACAGGATGGTAATCAACGCCATCAGCCATAAGGACAAACGTTCCGGCCAGCGGAACGTCTTCCGCCCCCAAAACCACAACACACCCGCCAAGGGGACATATAAATGCCCAACCAGCCCAAACACCAACATGCCGATGCCAGAAAAAAACCAAGGCAGATGGGCGAACTCGTGCAACGTGTAAGTGACCCAGTTAAAACCAATCAAGGTAAACACAAAAGCGGCAATCACGCCACCCAGGAAGGCGTTTTTAAGCCGGGCTTGCTGGTTCCAAAAAATCCACAGCGGCACAAAACCAAACAGGGATGCCCAAGGCGGGAACGGGATGTAACTGGTGCCAATTAAAACGCCGGACAGGATGGGCAAATACCAGTTGGCTTTGCTGGCTGGGTGGTTGTTCATGGTTAATCAGGGATTGTGATGAAGATGGCGCTATCCGGCCACCAAGAAAAGAGCGGATTCTATCATTACCGCGAGGATTGGGCAGTTTTTCGTGTAGTTACGTTGATGCACCCAGGCATCAATAGGCTCCATACCATCAATTCGCTTTCTGAAGTTTTAATTCCCGTTCGCCTTGAATTTGTCGAAAGGCTTATTGTGCTTCGACTTACTCAGCACGAACGGTTCAACCGGCAAAGAGCTGAATCTGTAATGAAGACTGACTGTTTAGCAAATTGCTATCATCCAACATAAGGTAACCTCTAAAAATCCAAAAAACCCCTTCTCCCCTTGGGATGCCTACATGGACAGATATTTGCTCCTGCAATATCTGCATTCACCACATCCATGTGGATTATGTAGGTAGTAGGGCACCAACAGTAGGCACTTTAGGCGACGCAGGACGACAAACTGCTCCTGCGTTTGCTGCATTCAGTACGTCCTGTACTTCAGCAGTTGCCGAGAAGGCTGGGATGAGGGCTTTAA
>JAYVGW010000070.1:0-9684 GCA_043771735.1 Methyloglobulus sp. | reverse complement strand
GAAGCTTCTATTTTATCAGTGATGGGCAGGTATTTTTCTTTTTTGACCGTCCTGGCCACTAATTCCACTCGCTTTGATGGGTTTTGCAAGTTCCTCTATTGGAATATTTTTGTTGCCTGGAGTACTGATAGCTTTAAGTGGTTTAATATGGCTAATTCGTTAATGCTTAGAACCGTAGACGGATTACGCCGCGCCTAGAACCCGATAAGCCGCAATTCATAGGGTGCAATAGGTGTTAGCCGTATTGCACCGCATGAGTGCGACCAATCATCCGGCGCAATACGCTTTGCTATTACGCCATGAACTATTCAGCAGCTCGGTAGGATGCGGTGAGGTACGAATCGCATCGTTCGTGTTTCGCGATTCATGCGGTTCACCGCATCTACTTGTTATCAACTAATCAGCAGAAAAAGCCTTAGCCTTGGCAAGCAATTCCTTTCCTCGTTCGGCTTTGCCCTGTCCGCGTTGGTTGCGGACTTCAAACTGTGTCTTTAAGTCAAATTCGGCCAGGATGAGGGTGGTGACTTCATCCAGCAGATAGTTCACGCTTACGCCTTTACTTTTGGCAAGGGCTTTTAAGCGTTGGTGTTTTTGGTCAGACAATCTTAATGTTAGCGCACTCATACATCACCTCTTTGTAAAAACGCTTCGGGTGTCAGCAGTAAAATATCAGGGAACAGCAATTCGCCCTTTGTTAAGTCTTTAATATTGCGCGACACAATACAGTTTGCATGGCCTGCCACCGCCAATTCGATTAAATGGTTGTCGCCTTCATCTTTAAGGTTAGGCCGCCAGCCGAAATAGATGTCTGTCCATCGACATGCGCCGAAGAAAATGTCCAGCAATTCGTTGCGTTCTGCTTTGCTCAAATGACAAGCCTTAAAGAGTTCTTCGCGGTTAACGACATCACAGTATTCTGCAAACAATGCCGCACCCATCAGCGGCGTATGTCTTTCGCTTAAGCAGGACGCAATCACTTCCGAAGATGAAGCCGAACCCATGCAAGCACCGACAAAAATATTGGTGTCAACGACAATTATCATGTTTTGATGGTAGCATATTTGATACCATAAGGGTTGTAAAGTTGCATCGTTCCTAAAAAGCACGTGAGAATGATAAAAAATAGTTTCAAGCGGATGCTTGGGGCATAAACGCACCCTACTTAATTACCGATGTGGGTTATAATCGCGGACAATTAAGTTACTATGTCACCCTGAATGGCCCAGTTTTTCGCAATACACCCTGAAAATCCGCAGTTACGCTTAATCCATCGTGCGGTGGAAATCATCCAAAAGGGTGGGGTGATTGCTTATCCAACCGATTCGTCTTATGCGCTGGCTTGCCATATCGGTGATAAACAGGCCTTGGACAAAATACGACGCATTCGGCAATTGGATGACAAGCACGACTTTACCTTGATTTGTACGGATTTGACCCAGGTAAGCACGTTTACCAAGATTGGCAACAATGCCCACCGATTAATTAAAGCCTTAACGCCAGGGCCGTTCACGTTTATTCTGGATGCAACCCGTGAAGTGCCACGGCGATTGCAACACCCCAATAAAAAAACCATCGGTATCCGCATTCCCGACCACCCTATCGCACAATTATTGGTTAAAGAACTACAGGAACCCTTGTTCAGCTCGACATTGATATTGCCAGGGGAGGAAGAAGGTTTGACCGATCCTTACGAAATCCGTGAGCGGCTGGAATATGAATTAGATTTGGTCATAGATGCCGGCGTGATACCGTACGAAGAAACCACGATCATTGCATTTACCGATCATGACCCCGAAATCATAAGGCAAGGTAAAGGCCATGCAGCTATGTTTAATTAACAGGAATAAAAACCATGATGGATGAATTAACAATGGTGCAACGGATAGCCGTTTGGATATTGCCGGTGATTTTTGCAATTACTGTGCATGAAACGGCGCATGGCTGGGTGGCAAAAAAGTACGGTGACAACACTGCTGCCGCGCAGGGACGTTTGACCTTAAACCCCATCAAGCATATTGACCTGCTCGGCACGATTATTATTCCTGGGTTACTACTGCTGACAGGCACTGGGTTTATTTTTGGTTGGGCAAAACCCGTCCCTGTCGATGCGCGTAATTTTAAAAAACCCCTCCATGACATGGCGATTGTCGCCTTGGCAGGCCCAGTTTCCAATCTGCTGATGGCGCTAGCCTGGGCATTGATCGCCCGCATCGGCATAACAATAGGTGAAGGCGCAGAAAATATCTCACTACCTTTAATTTATACGGGTATCGCCGGTATTTCCATTAACCTCGTGCTGGCGTTGATTAACTTATTACCGATACCGCCTTTGGATGGCAGCCGCATCCTGACGGGTATCCTGCCGCATCGCTTAGCGTGGCAATACAATCAATTGGAGCGTTATGGCTTTATTATTTTGCTGATTCTGCTGTACACCAAGATATTGAATGTCATACTTGCTTATCCCATGTACTTTGCCCAAAACCTGTTTTTCTCGATTGCCGGGATGAATTAAATCCTGGTGACTATCCGGTTAGCCATTGATTTATTTTTTAGAATAACCCAATGAATATGCTTGAAAGTACCATTGAACGACCATCCGCACCGCAAGCATTTGCCATCGTCAATGGAGCGCCGTTCAACCAGTTACCGGAAGACTTGTACATACCGCCGGATGCGCTGGAGGTGTTCCTAGAACTGTTTGAAGGCCCGCTGGATTTATTGCTGTACTTGATACGGCGGCAAAATGTTGACATTATCAACATACCGATTGCCCAGATTACCCACCAGTACATTGCTTATATTCAGGTGATGGGCAGTATGAAAATGGAGCTCGCCGCAGAATATCTGGTGATGGCGGCGGTGCTGGCGGAAATCAAATCACGGATGCTGCTGCCCCGGCAAACCGAATCCGAAGATGAGGAAGACGACCCCAGGGCGACCTTGATCCGCAGATTACAGGAATACGAGTGCATCAAGAGCGTTGCCGAAGAAATCGACCTGATGCCACGGTTGGAACGCGATATTTTTGCCGCCGTCGTTGATGTCTCCAAATTGAACATCGAACAAGCACTGCCCGACATCCAGCTAAAAGAAATGCTGTTGGCATTCCAGGATGTCTTGAAACGAGTTGACCAACTCAGCCACCATCACATCACTAAAGAGCCGTTATCTGTCCGTGAACGAATGTCAGCCATTTTGGAAAACCTTAAAGGAGCGGATAGTCTCCTTTTTTCGCAACTTTTCCTCAGAAAAGAAGGACGACAAGGTGTCGTCGTCTCGTTTCTGGCGATTCTCGAACTCAGCAAAGAGCGTCTCGTTGACATCTTCCAGTCCGAGCCTTACGCAGAATTGCGAGTCAGAACCGCCAGCGCAGCCACCTCCCTTAGTGGAAATGACAGAATTGGTGGAAGTGCCGCAAGTATTGCCGGATCCGGTCATTGAGATACTGGATGTCAACATGGAAATAAAACGCATCGTTGAAGCCATCATTTTTGCCGCCAACCGTCCGATGACGGTCAAGCAGATTCAGCAAGTGTTCCCAGAAATAGAACAACCTGGACTCATTGAAATTCTCGGGGCAATCGAGTCCATCACCGAAGATTACCGCGACCGGCCTATTGAATTAAAACACGTTGCCAGTGGTTACCGTTTTCAGGTGCGGCAGGAACTGTCCCGCTGGGTATCGCGCTTGTTTGAGGAAAAACCGCCGCGTTATTCCCGTGCTTTGCTGGAAACCTTGGCGATTATCGCCTACCGCCAACCCGTGACACGCGGCGACATTGAAGACATACGCGGCGTTAGCGTCAGCTCCAGCATTATCCAAACGCTGCTGGAACGCGACTGGATCAAGGTGGTCGCCCATAAGGAAGCCCCAGGCCGTCCAGGTTTATACGGCACGACCAAACAATTTCTGGATTATTTCAACATCACCAACTTAACCGATCTGCCGACCTTGCAAGAGCTACAAGACCTTGATTTGTCGTTAGATAATCTGCAACATATCCAACAGGAAGCGAGTGAAGAACAAACCACCGACGAGCAAGACGACAGCGCCCAGGCGACCACCGACAGCCAAGAATACATTGGCGAAGAACTCGACGAAACCACTGCCGTCTGAACGGGCGACTGCCAGGAACAGCGATATGACGGATGCCGACCTAGGTGAACGCATCCAAAAAGTGCTGGCGCGTGGCGGTATTGGTTCCAGGCGGGAAATCGAACGCTGGATAGAAGAAGGACGATTGAAACTCAACGGTGCAACCGTTTCCTTGGGTACGCGAATTAAGGCTGGCGATTATTTAACCATCAACGACCGCGTTGTGTTGTGGGAGAAATTCACCGTCCAACCCACACGGGTCTTGCTCTACCATAAGCCCACAGGGGAAGTCGTCACCCGACGCGATCCCGAAGGCCGCCCAGTTGTTTTCACCCAATTACCGAGCTTGGTGGCATCGAGATGGATAACCGTAGGCCGTCTTGACATCAACACATCGGGCTTATTGTTGGTCACCAATAACGGCGAATTGGCCAACCGCTTGATGCACCCGTCCACCCAAGTCGAGCGCGAATATGCCGTTAGGATTTTGGGCGAGATTCCCGAGGCCGTCATCGAACGGCTGAAACAAGGCGTACAACTTGAGGACGGTGTCGCCAAGTTTGATGAGATTCGGTTTTATGCAGGCGAAGGTGCCAATAAATGGTATTACGTGACCGTCAAGGAAGGCCGTAACCGATTGGTCAGACGTTTGTGGGAATCGCAAAATGTCGTGGTCAGCCGCTTGATGCGGGTGCGCTATGGGCCTGTGGTGTTGCCGGAACGGTTAAAAGCCCATTCTTTCCATGAATTGGACGCTAAAGAACTTGAGCTGCTATTTGAATTTGCCGGAATGAAGGGGGAAGGGGCTTATACACCCGCCAAACCCGATGTTAAAAAAGCTAACAAGTAAGCAGGATTAACGGCAGGTGTGGGTATCAAACAGTCAACGGATTACAAAAAATCGGCCAAAAACAATTATTCTTCATCCAAGAGATAGAGGTCTTCAATTAATGTCCTTTCACCTGGCGTTAGCCAAATGCGTTGCACATCAGGTTCAGCATTACTAGGGTCGGCAGGCAGCACGCGACGGTCGCTGCTTTTCCGCCGCTCATCAGGGCTTTGTTTTGCCTCTTTTTTAGTCTTGGGTGATCGACGTAATTTTTCACGCAAATCAGTCACATTCAAGTTCATTTCGCTTCACCTCACAAAGTGCTTTCTACACGTTACAGTTTAGTTGAAAAAATGCTTATTGCTGAATAACTCACTCGTTCAACCATAGGCAGTCAGACACTAACCGTTTGCAAAAGTGCCATTCACCAGTGTACTAAAGTGAGCTTGCCAAAACCTTAAGCGCTTCTCCGCCGAGATTAAATACCGGCCAGCCATCGCCGACCAAAACCGTTTTAATCCCGACCAAATCAGCCATTCGTTTGACAGATTGCTTGGCTAGGGCAACATCGCTAAGTTTTGTTTCCGGCAACATGCACAGTTCCCCGCCGACATGACTGCGGATTAAGTCGCCGGTAATCAAGGTGCTTTGTTCTAACACAAGCGCCAGCTCGCCCGGCGTTTTTGAACCATTCATTTGGTACGCAACCAGTCCAGGGACAATTTCTTCCTTATCGTGCAGCCAATGCCCACAACCGATTGGAAAACTGTGCTGCTCACGCGCTGGACCATATACAACAGCACCTGTCACCTTAGCAATATGGAAAGCATCACGGCAATGGTCGCTATTGGTGACAACGATAAACTTTGCCCCGCGCAATTGACGCAAATGATTTTGGTCGTGTGCCGATAAAGGCAACGGGTCGATCAGCACATTGCCGTCCGCACGCACCCAAAGCACACTGTGAAAGTCCAGGTTACGTTCAGGGTTAAATTCCGACCAGCCAAACAAGTCTTTTCTGTGTAATTGTTTCATAATGTTACCTTCTCAGCGTTAATCGGCTTTTTGCCATGTAAGCAAAGGCGCGTTGCTATAACCAGTCAATTTGAGTTGCCCTAGTCCTAATTTACCTTGTCCACTTTCACCAAAATGCGCAGATTGTTTTGCCCTGATTGGCGGTTATAGCCAAACGGGGTATTGCCGCTGCTTTGGGTGCTTTCCTCAACGCCGCCTATATCTACCCATTCCCCTAGGTTTACTCGGATAGACGTATTGGCCCCTTGGGTCTGGAACTGGCCTTGGGCATTGATATTGTCCGACCAGGGCGATACGTCCAGGATGACTTGCCGCCCAACCAACCTTGGCGTAACCTCAACGCCAGTGGTGGCTTCGACCCATTGAGTGGATCGGTTTTCATAAGGATGGCCATAGCCGTCACGGTAGGTTTGGTAGTTCGTTAATGGAATAACATTGCCTGCCTTGATATGGGCGGGAACGCCTTCCAACGTCCTGATGGTTTGGGTGTTTTGGTTGTTATTTTGGCCTTGGGCCTGGTTGTAATAACCCTCCACTCTTCCCCTGGGATTGCTGGGATCATTCAGCGGCACATTGATGTCGAAGCCGATACCTGCATTTAACTGCGCGGCAGTCATGTCGCGGCTTTGGATGACGGTAATCAGCAGATTATTCAGCGGATTGTCCAGCTTTCGGATGAGGTTGGTGATGGTTTGCAAGCGTTCAGGCGTCGTCTTCACGATCAGCGAATCACCATTGGCGACGATCTGGTCAGTGCTTTCCAGCAAAGGCAGGAGTAAGGGCTGTATTTCTGATGCCGGACGGTTGTTGACGGAAATGACTTCGACAATGGATTCCGCCAGGGTTATGGCTGGAACCATAACAAGCAAAAATAACAACGCTAAACCTTGTTTTTTCAAAGCACACCTCCTCTCTATTGCTGGCTATAAACCCCGATACAGTGTCAGGTACTGCTCCGCGCTATGCCGCCAGGAAAAGTCTTTTTTCATGGCATTGGCCTGAATTTTTGCCCAAGTCTTTTGGTCGCTGTAGAGCAGCATGGCCCGTTTGACTGCTTCCAACAATGAGCTGGCACTGGCTTCATTAAAAACAAAACCCGTAGCGCTACGGTTAGCGATGGTTTCGGGTAAGGTATCGACAACAGTATCTGCCAAGCCACCCGTTTTTCTGACAATCGGCAATGTACCGTAGCGTTGGCTGTACATCTGGTTTAAGCCGCATGGTTCAAACCGCGACGGCATGAGGAACACATCCGATCCCGCCTCGATCAAATGCGCCAGGGATTCATCATACCCCAGAGTAGCCGCCATTTTGTCAGGATACATATCAGCCAAGCCTTGCAAGCGTTGCTCATACGCTTTATCACCCGAACCCAGTAGCACCAGCTGCATCGGCATGGACAGCATGTCGGGCAGGCAGTCGATAATCAGGTCTATGCCTTTTTGTTCCACCAAGCGCCCGATCAACCCAAACAATGGGATTTGGTCGTTTACGGGCAACGCAAATCGGCGTTGCAATTCGGACTTGTTGTGCTGTTTTTCAGCCAATGATGCGGCGCGGTAATGCTGCGGGATCAACGGGTCGGTTTCAGGATTCCAGGCTTCAATATCAATGCCGTTGATGATGCCGCTTAATGTGTCTTTCCTATGCCCCAGTAGCCCCTCTAAGCCATAACCAAACGCCGCCGTCTGGATTTCCTGTGCGTAAGTTGGGCTGACGGTGGTGATATGGTCAGCATAAACCAGCCCGCCCTTGATGAAAGACAACATATTATGAAATTCCAGCCCGTCTGGATTCCACAACTGCCCAGGCAGATTCAAGCCCTGTGTGCTTTCTGCGGGGAATAAACCCTGATAGGCCATGTTGTGGATGGTGAACACACTGGCTGGGCTAGCTGTCTCAAGCGATAAAAAGGCAGGCACCAAACCGCTTTGCCAATCATTACAATGGACAATATCGGGTTGCCAGTCCAGCCCCGCCCTGTCCATGGCCACTTCAACCGCAATCCGGCAGAACAGGGCAAAGCGGTCGGCGTTATCCGGCCAAGGCTCGCCTAGCCCGTTTAAATAAGGATTGCCTGGACGTTTATAGAATTCAGGATAATCGACCAGCCAGACGGTAACCGGGCTGCCCGGCATTTGCGTCTCAAGGAGATTGACTGCACGGTTATCGACGCGCAAGGAACACAGGGGCCGCACGTCCTTATCGGTTTTTATGGCCTGATAATTTGGCAGTAGCAAACGCACGTCTTGCCCTAATTCCGCCAAGGCGTTAGGCAGGCTGCCCGACACATCGGCAAGCCCCCCAGTTTTTATCAGCGGATGGGCTTCACTGGTGACAAACAATATTTTTTTCATAGATGATTCTTGGCGATCATTTAGCTAAGGATTGGAGGGGATGTCTACTATTTTTCCGATTTTCAGTTGATTAAGGTTTCAGGATTATTGCCCCCAATGGCGGCAAAGAAACACAAATCGAATTTGCCTGGTTCATCCAAGGGACAGGTTCTGATAGCACTGCACCATTGCCGACATTGCTGCCATCGTAATATTTGGAATCGGAATTGAATATTTCGGTGTAAATGCCTGCTTTGGGTACGCCAATACGATAGCTTTCCCTGGCAACTGGCGTAAAATTAAGCACGATACATAACTCTTCCTGCCCGCTTTTGCGGCGATAGCTGATGATAGATTGCTGGACATCATGGCAATCAATCCATTCAAAACCGTGGTGGTCGAAATCAAGATGATGTAACGCCGGATGCGCCCTATACAGGTGGTTTAAGTCCTTTACCAGCGTTTGGATACCCTGATGATGCGGATAATCCAGCACGTACCAATCCAATGCCTTGTTGAAGTTCCACTCGGTTCCCTGACCGAATTCGCAGCCCATAAACAATAGCTTCTTACCTGGATAAGTAAACATAAAGGTATATAAAAGCCGTAAGTTAGCAAACCGCTGCCATTCATCCCCAGGCATTTTACTCAACAGGGAGCCTTTGCCATGCACCACTTCATCGTGCGAGAACGGCAGGGTAAAGTTTTCCGTAAAGGCATAGAGCATACCAAAAGTAAGCTGGTCATGATGGTACTTGCGATGCACAGGCTCTTGGCTCATGTAAGCCAACACGTCGTGCATCCAACCCATATTCCATTTCATGGAAAAACCCAAGCCGCCGGTCCAGGTCGGCCGGGTGACTTGCGGCCAGGACGTGGATTCCTCGGCCATAATCACCGTCCCGGGGTGCTGGTCGTGGGTCACCGCATTCAGTTCCCGAAGGAAATCAATGGCTTCCAGGTTTTCCCGCCCACCATAGCGGTTCGGTAGCCAGTCCCCGTCCTCGCGGGAGTAATCCAGGTACAGCATGGAGGCCACCGCATCGACCCGCAAGCCGTCGAGGTGGAACTCTTCTAGCCAAAAAATGGCGCTGGCCAGCAAAAAGTTTTTGACCTCGTTACGGCCATAGTTGTAGATCAACGTGCCCCAGTCGCGGTGCTCGCCTTGGCGGGGGTCTTCGTGTTCGTACAGGGCACTGCCGTCAAAACGGGCGAGGCCGAACGCATCCTTGGGGAAATGCGCGGGTACCCAGTCCAGGATGACACCGATACCTTGTTGGTGGAAGGTATCGACAAAATAACGGAAATCATCGGGCGTGCCAAAGCGGCTGGTCGGGGCGAAGTAACCGGTGGTCTGGTAGCCCCAGGAGGCATCCAGGGGGTGT
>JAYVGW010000069.1:0-7245 GCA_043771735.1 Methyloglobulus sp. | reverse complement strand
CCGAGCCGTCTTTTCTTGGCTTGTTACGTCGGTGCTTACCGGAACACATTAAACATCACGTCTGTTTCGAGCTTGACAAAAATATTACCACCCAAAGCGCCGCAGAGATTCGCAAGCACCTTCCTGAGTATTTGCCGCATCTTTGATGTTTTGGACTTGTCGAGCTTCAGATGACGGGTGGGGCGGTGGCGAAGTCGCTCAAATCGAGGGTTACAACAACTGGGCGGCAATATTTCCAGGATATTTGAGGCATGGCTTCCCGTAGAATTGCGCCCTAAAGCAAAACTTTACAGATAATCCTACCCAAACCCACTAAGATACGAGCTTACCTTCCAATAGAAATTTAAGATCATGGGTCAACATTATCTCAAGCCTCTTTTTTCACCGAAATCCGTTGCCGTATTTGGTGCCAGTGACCGTATTGATTCTGTTGGGCAAATTGTGTTTCAGAACATGCTGCAAAGTGGCTATCAAGGCGCACTTTATCCAATCAATCCAAGTCACACCGAAGTTCAGGGCTGCAAAGCGTATCCCTCAATCTCCCAAATCTTAGAGCCTGTTGAACTGGCGGTGATTACCACTCCCCCACAGTCTGTGCCGGACATCATTGAAGAATGCGGCATACATAAGGTCAAGGCTGCTATCATCATTACGGCTGGTTTTGGCGAAACAGGGCCTACAGGCAAGGCACTGGAACGTGCTGTTCTGGATAATGCACGGCGTTACGGTATCCGCCTGATCGGCCCAAACTGCCTGGGTGTGATGCGCCCTGATATTGGCCTTAATGCCACCTTTAACAAAGGCAACGCCAATATTGGCAACCTTGCCTTTGTGTCGCAATCTGGTGCCTTGTGCACGGCTATCCTGGATTGGGCCAAGTCCAATGATGTAGGGTTTTCCAGCGTTATATCGATGGGTTCATCGGTGGATCTGGATTTTGGCGAGATTCTTGACTATCTAGTGTCGGATATAAAAACCCAAAGTATCCTGCTTTATATCGAAGGTATACGCAATGCACGCAGTTTCATGAGTTCAATACGTGCCGCCTCGCGCATGAAGCCGGTAATCCTGGTCAAAGTAGGCCGCCATGCCGCCGCTTCCAAAGCAGCCATGTCCCATACCGCTTCGCTGGTGGGTTCGGATGATGCTTTCGATGCGGCGGTACGACGGGCTGGCGTAGTTCGCGTAAAATCTGTCACCCAACTGTTTTCCGCCGCCAAGGCGCTCTCCTGTGGTTTATACCCTACTGGAAACCGATTGGCCATAGTCACCAATGGCGGCGGCCCCGGCGTGATGGCGACAGATTGTGCGGCCGACCTGGGATTGGTTATGGCGCCCTTGTCAGATGCCTCAATTGAAAAGCTAAATCAGGTGCTTCCATCCACTTGGTCACACGGCAACCCCGTGGACATTATCGGCGATGCTCAGGCCGACCGCTACCATCATGCAGTAAAAGCGTGCCTGGAAGACCCCAATGTTGATGGTGTGCTGACCATACTCACACCACAGGCGATGACCAAACCCTTAGAGGTTGCCAACGCCGTCATCGAACTATCTAATCAATATAGTAAGCCGTTGCTCACCTGCTGGATGGGTGGAGAGCAAGTTGAAGAATCCCGCACTGCGTTCAATCACGCTAGAAAACCCAGTTTCCGCACCCCAGAGCCAGCGGTAGAGGTTTTTTCCTTTCTTTCTGCCTACTACCAAAATCAGAAACTCCTGATGCAGATGCCTGAGCCGTTGTCCCATCATCTGGAACCGGATGTGGAAGGTGCACGGATGATCATCGAAGGGGCGTTGCAGGAAAGCCGCAAGGTATTGAGCGAGATGGAATCAAAGGCGCTGTTATCGGCCTTCCATATTCCGGTGGCACAAACCCTGGTGGCCCATTCGCCGAATGAAGCCTTGCTGATCGCACAGCAACTGGGTTATCCGGTGGTAATGAAAATTAACTCACCTGACATCACCCACAAGACGGATGCAGGTGGTGTGAAGCTCAATCTCATAAACGCGCAAGCAGTGCGTGGCGCTTATCATGAACTTGTCGAGAACATTAAACGTAACCGTCCAGACGCACACGTAGATGGGATGTCAATCGAACCCATGATTGTAAAACCCAACGGGCGCGAGTTGATGGTGGGTGTCACGAATGACCCTATATTTGGACCAGTTATTACGTTTGGTGCCGGCGGCACTGCTGTGGAGATTATGGGTGACCGATCTGTGGCCTTGCCCCCGCTCAATACCTTCCTGGTTAAGGATCTCATTCAAGGGGCGCGCATAGCCAAAATGTTGGGCAACTTCCGCCAGATGCCTCCCGCATGTATGGAGGCACTCGAAAGCGTGTTGTTGCGTGTGTCAGAAATGGTGTGTGAGCTACCTATGCTGATGGAAATGGACATCAATCCGCTCATTGTGGATGAGCATGGCGCGTTGGCTGCTGATGCCCGTGTCATGGTGGAATTCCGCCCACCCAGTGTTGACCGCTATGCCCATATGGCGATTTACCCTTATCCAACCCATCTTATCAGCAACTGGCAGCTAACTGATGGTACCAACGTGGCAATTCGCCCGATACGCCCCGAAGATGCAGAACTTGAGCAGGCATTTGTACGCAATTTATCGGAAGAATCGCGTTATTTCCGCTTCATGAATAGTGTGCAGGAACTTAGCGAACCCGTGCTGGCGCACTTTACCCAAATTGACTACAGCCGCGAGATGGCGCTGATCGCCGTGACCGGGGAGCAAGACAAAGAAATTGAGCTGGGTGTAACCCGGTACGCCATCAACCCTGACGGCGAAAGCTGCGAATTCGCCCTGGTAATTGCAGACAGTATGCGCGGCAAGGGGCTTGGACATAAGCTGATGATTGCATTGATGGATGCCGCACGATCCAAAGGATTGAAATTCATGGAAGGTGAAGTGCTGAATAACAACGCCAGCATGTTAAAGCTAATGAAACGCCTGGATTTTACCATTGAAGCCAATCCAGATGACGACAGTATCAAGATCGTCCGCAAGGTATTGTAACGGTGATCATGAATACCGCTTATCTTACTCACCCAGCCTGCCTTAAGCACGATATGGGGACGGGTCATCCTGAATGTCCGGCCCGTATTCATGCCATTGAAGATCAGCTTATCGCTTCGGGTCTTTGGGATTTTCTCCGCCATCATGAAGCGCCCAAGGCCAGCAAAGACGAACTTGCCCGTGTCCATGCAATCGAGTACATCGAATGGGTGTTCAATCAATCTCCCCATTCTGGGTTTATGCATCTGGATGGCGATACGGCGATGAATCCATACAGCCTGAATGCTGCCTTGCACGCAGCAGGCGCGGGAATCAAGGCTATCGATCTGGTTATGTCTAACCAAGTGAAAAATGCTTTTTGTAACGTCCGTCCTCCCGGGCATCATGCTGGACGTGCCAGCGCATCAGGTTTTTGCATATTCAACAACGTCGCCATAACCGCTGCACATGCGCTTGAACATCACGGCTTACAGCGTGTAGCGATTGCCGATTTCGATGTCCACCACGGCAACGGCACAGAAGACATTTTTCATGACGACCCGCGCGTCATGCTGTGTTCAACTTTCCGTCATCCCTATTACCCCTATTGCGGTGCTGATAGCGGCAATGACCACATCATCAATGTACCTCTTGCTGCGGGGAGTTCAGGCGCAAAATTCCGTACGGCTGTAACCGAACAATGGCTGCCTGCACTGGAGCGTTTTCAGCCCCAGTTTCTATTTATCTCGGCAGGATTCGATGCCCATTGGGAAGACGATATGGGTGGCTTGGCGTTGCGGGAAGCCGATTATTTTTGGGTGACTGAAATACTCAAGGATATTGCCGGACGACATGCCAACGAACGGATCGTATCGATGCTTGAAGGGGGATATGCCCTGCATGCGTTGGGGCGTAGTGTGCTGGCTCATATCAAAAGCTTATTAGTCCTTGGTATTATCACATGAACAAATCGAGTATAAAGTCCAAAACCACGCCAGATGACTCGGCTTGGTGGCTGAAACCCCAGGTAGAACCAACTTCTGATGCGACGGGCTTATCCGGTGCTGAGGCGCGTTTGCGACTGGCGAAATTTGGCCCTAACCTGTTCCGAGACCATCAGCAACGATCTTTAATCCTGCAATTTCTCTCCCGTTTTAAAAATCCACTGGTCATCCTTCTTCTGGTCGCCAGTGCAATCTCCGCATTTACCGGTGAAATGACCAACTTTGTTATTATCTCGGTGATGGTGTTGTTAAGTGTAACGCTGGATTTCGTTCAGGAACACCGCGCTGGTAAAGCGGCGGAAAGCTTACGTCAGTCGGTTTCGGTGCGAGCCAGAGTTATACGTGATAGCAAGACAATCGATGTGCCGGTGACTGAAGTGGTGCAGGGTGACCTCGCCTTGCTTTCTGCGGGAGACATGGTTCCAGCGGATGGCCTGGTATTGGAAGCGCAGGATTTGTTCGTCAAACAGGCGTTGCTCACGGGTGAATCCTATCCTGTCGAAAAGCATCCAGGGGTACTTGCCGCCGATGCAACCGAGTTGCAGGATGCCACCAACGCGGTGTTCATGGGTACTACTGTAATCAGCGGCAGTGCCAAGATGTGGGTAGTCAAAACCGGTACCGGCACGGCTATTGGCGCAATCGCCGACAGCCTTACCGGCCAGCCGCCACCGACTGCCTTCGAAATCGGCACACACCGTTTCGGCTTGCTCATCATGCGTTTGACCATCCTGCTGGTGCTGTTTGTGTTGCTGGTCAATGCCTTCATGCACAAACCGTGGCTGGATTCTTTCCTGTTTGCGGTAGCATTGGCGGTAGGGCTGACACCAGAACTGCTACCGATGGTGGTATCGGTCACCTTGTCGCGCGGCGCACTGCACATGGCTAAGAAACGGGTAATCGTCAAACGCTTGGCTTCCATCCAGAATCTGGGGTCGATGGATGTTTTATGCACGGACAAGACCGGCACACTGACTGAAGCGAAAATTCGTCTGGAGCAACATGTAGATCCACAAGGAAAACCCAGCGAGCGGGTGCTGGAACTCGCCTATCTCAACAGCTTCTACGAGACTGGCCTTAAGAGCCCACTCGACGATGCGATCTTGGCGCACGAAAATATCGACGTTAGTGCCTGGAAGAAAATCGACGAAGTGCCTTTCGATTTTGAACGGCGACGCGTGTCGGTGTTATTAGACAAAGGTAATGGCCGAATACTGGTGGTCAAAGGCGCGTCTGAGGAAATCATTGGCCTGTGTACTCACTATGAAGGACAAGACAATGCAGAACAGGTTCCTCTTGATAAAGCCTCGCGGGAACAGATCCACGCCGAACATATCGCCCTGGAAAAGAAAGGTTTTCGAGTATTGGGCATCGCCTGGCGGAATGTTCCGCAAGATCACTCCGATGCAGTTATTGGCGATGAATCAGACTTGGTGTTTGCAGGTTTTGCTGGTTTCCTAGACCCACCCAAGGCAAGTGCTGGTGATGCTCTCGCAGCACTTAAGGAATGGGGTGTGGCAGTTAAGATCGTGACCGGTGATAGTGAACTGGTGACCCAACATGTCTGCGCCGAGTTGAATATTCCGGTAACGGGCATTTTGACCGGTAAAGACATCGCACAAATGGATGATTCGGCCTTACGGATCAGGGTAGAAACTGCGAACCTGTTTTGCCGTGTTAACCCATCACAGAAAGACCGGGTAATCCTCGCGCTTAAGGCTCGCGGCCATGTGGTCGGCTATATGGGCGATGGCATCAACGATGCGCCGTCATTGCATTCAGCGGATGTGGGAATCTCGGTGGATTCGGCGGTCGATGTCGCCAAGGAAGCCGCCGACATGATTCTGTTGGATCAGGATTTGAACGTCTTGCTTGATGGTGTGTTGGAAGGCCGCCGCACCTTCGGCAATATCATGAAATACATCATGATGGGTACCAGCTCCAATTTCGGCAACATGTTCAGCATGGCGGGAGCGGCGCTTTTCCTGCCTTTCCTGCCGATGTTGCCGACACAAATATTGCTTAACAATATCCTGTACGACCTTTCCGAAGTACCAATCCCGTTAGATCAAGTAGACCAAGACGAACTTCGTAAGCCTCGGGTTCTGGACATGAACTTTATCCGCAATTTCATGCTGGTGATAGGGCCTATCAGTTCGGCGTTCGACTTCCTGACCTTTTACGTCATGCTAGTCGTGTTGAAAGCCAATGAAACACTGTTCCAAACCGGCTGGTTTGTTGAGTCCCTCTCTACCCAAGTGTTGGTGATTTTCATCATCCGTACCCGTGGCAATCCATTCAAAAGCCGCGCCCATCCGATCCTGGTGGTGACATCACTCACTGTAGTGGCTATCGCTGCGGCGCTGCCTTTCACCCCAGTAGGGACGTATTTCGGTTTCGTGCCACCACCAGCCCAGTTTTATGCCATCCTAGCGGCGATGGTGGTAGTCTATCTGGCGATAGTCGAGGTGGCTAAAAGAGTGTTTTACCGTTTGCATCGGGAAACCCACTAGCCCTTTCTTTCCGCAGCATAATTTATCAACATGAATATCATCAGCAGTTGGACGTGGAAGGGTTTAGGCGATGCGCTTTTTAGTCCCAAAGCGAGCGGTATAGAATCTAAAATACACAAAGTTATGCAACACTTACCGATTCCTGTTTTTGGGTTACTAGGCAAAACACGCCTTGTTTGGCGAAATAAAAAGCGCGGAAGGATTATTGCCCACTACCGCAGAAATTACACCTTATGTACTTGAATACAATGGTTTGTAAAAAGAGTTCTTACTGGACAGTGTTGGGTTATGACGGCTTAATGCACGGGCAGGCATCCACAGCCTTAAAGTAAGAATAGGCCAAAGTCGATGTGATTTTAATGGTTTGCAATGCCGCACAAGCCGACCGACATGTTGATGCCCAACAATTGAATACCATTCGCCATTACTTTCAGGAGCATTGTCCAAATCAAACTTTGCCTGTCATCATCGCGGTGGCCAGCGTTATTTGCACTGCCCGCTGCATCACCAAGCTGAAAGCTACTGGCGGCAATGGCGAAATCAGGCATTACAAGCGGGGCAGCTTATTTTTAAAATTTGAAAGGGGAAGAATACGATCTGGAAATTGGCTTCCAGTAATAGACAAAACAGGAAGTAGCTCCAATTGCTTTTGTAAAATTATATGTCGAAGTTATTTGTTGTTATGGAATGGGGGGTCAATTCTGAAAAATAAAGATACA
>JAYVGW010000068.1:0-17070 GCA_043771735.1 Methyloglobulus sp. | reverse complement strand
CGGTTGCAAATGCGGCGTATACATTCCAGGCCGCCTATGCCGGGCATGGATAAGTCCAGCACGACCACATCAGGTTGTTTTTCCAGATAGAGCTGGCAGGCCGCTTCCCCTCGGTCAGCTTCGGCGACTATTTCAATGCTGTCTGCTGAAGCGAGCAACATGCGGAAACCGGCGCGGACAACGGCGTGGTCGTCTACCAAGATGACGGAGATTTTTTTCATGGCAATGGAATGCTGGCGATAATTTTCATGCCTTGCTGATGGGCGGTTTGGATGTCGAATTCGCCCTCCAGGCTTTGGATCCGCTCACGAATGCCGAGCAGGCCAAAGCCGTTCTTGGTTTCGGTTATTTTGCACCCGTTGCCATTATCAGCAATTTCTAAGCGCAGCACTTCCCCATTCACTATTTCCAGATGGATAGTGGCTTCGGTAGCGTGGGCATGGCGGACAGTGTTGGTCAGGCACTCTTGCACGATCCTGAACACCTGGATGGTGATTATTTGATCAATATTATCAACAGCATCTGGGCAATCTAACGTTAGCGACAGTTCAGGATGCCGCTGCGACCAGTGGTTGAGCAAGTCTTCCAGGCTGGCTTTCAAGCCCAGTTCGGTCAGGACCAAGGGATGTAGGTTCCGCATCATCGACCGCACCACGGCAATCAAATGGTCACAAACGGAAATAATCGTGTCGGCAATTTGCGCAGTATCGGCCTTATCGGTTTTGCTAGTGGTCGCCATGACTTTGATGGCGGTCAGCGACTGCCCCAGTTCGTCATGCAATTCTTTCGCCAGGTGTTGCCGCTCATCTTCCTGTATTTGCAAGGTATGCAGGGTTAACGCCTTGTTTTCATTATGGGTTGTATCCAGCACATCCGTCATATGATTGATGGCGTTGGCAATGCTGTCATATTCTTGCGTAGAAAAACGGGGTAGTTTTTGCTGATAGTTGCCTCGCTCTATGGTTTTTAGGGCTTCGATAATGATATTTATAGCCTTTATTGTCTTATTGAACAGCAGGTTGACAGCCAGGAAGGTGATTGCCGTCATGATGGCCAGCGTGGCAAAAAACGCGCGGCTTTCTTGCCAGGCTTCGCTGATCTCATCAATTGGATTGGCCTGGACAATCAGGCTGATGTGCTTGCCATCGGCATTAGTGAGTTGTTGTTCGATTTTGGGCGGTTGTGCCGACAGCAACTGCACAAACCATTGTGGCGGGATGCTTTTGCTTGCCGGTTTTGCTTTGGCAGCGAAGTTAACGATGTTTCCGTTTGGTTGCTTCAGTTGGATGGTCAAATGCCGGGTTTGCTCCAGCGAAACAAAACGCGGCAACCAGCTATCGACATTAGCTGTTATGTGTTGCGGTTCAGTAGGGAAACTGAGCTGGATCAGTTGCGCCGCAAGGTTAAGCGACGAATCCAGCTCAGTTTTTACGGATTGCCGGGCTTGCCAGATAGCAATCATTCCGCCCAGCATCAGGATGATGATGCTGGTCAGCACTATCCTGATGTTGATCTGGTAGCGCAAACTTACCGTGTTTTTTATGGCGTTCAAGACTCGTCGGCGGATTTATCCTGAAATTTTTTGTAATTAATGGAAATCTTCAAGCCGGCAAAGCGGCCAGCCATCCTGACGAGTTCTTGGGTTTTATTGTCGAAACTTAGCTTAACTTCGCTAATGGCGCGGTCTTCATAGCCTTCGTCGATGGTTTTGGTGTCCAGTAAAAACCGGTAAACGTAAATTTCTTTGCCTTTTTCTTTTTTTATTTCAAAAGGTTGGCCGATTTTGGCGACAACAGCCGGTTTTTTGGGCAAGTCGGCGGCGATTTTTTCAATCGCATCGGTATTGCCGCGTAGCTGCATTTTGTCCTTGTTGATTTCCCCGCCACCGATTGAACGCAGCGACGCTTCCAAAAACTTGGGTGGCGCTATTTCCAAGAACAGGGATGAAAACGACCAGGCAACCAATTTATCATTTTTGTTAAAATCCAAATCAGAATGAAATTCGACTTTCGGGGACACCGGTTTTTTGTAGCCGTCAATCTTGTGGAACCAGTAACGCCAATGTTTCCCGCCTGGGGCCTGGGTTTCTTCAGTCGGCCTAAGCCGGGCTAAGGATACAAAATCTTCGCTTAACATGATGGGTTCTTTGAATTTCAAGCTAAAGTCGTCAGCCGCCACCACAGAAAAATATTTATCAAACTCGCCCATCTGCTGATAGGTTTGGTAAGCACGCCACCAGTAAGCGCAACCTGTTAATGTGGCTGTGAATATAACGAGACAAATAATTCGAATGGTTTTTGTTTTCATGGCCTTATTTGATGGTTGATTTATGGAAGGAACGGTTTCGGTTAACCTTGGTTAGTGCTTTGTGCGTGAATCTGTGGTGATATTTTTATCCCAGAGCAAAAGTTGCTGCACATCAATTTTGTCGAACCGGTAGTGCTTATTGCAAAACTCGCAGTTTACTTCAATATTACCGCGTTCATGCAGCACGCTTTCCAGCTCTTCCTGTCCCATCATCCGCAGTGCATTCTCAATCTTTGGGCGGGAGCAAGAGCAATCGAATTCAATGGCTTCGCTATCAAACAGGCGGACTTTTTCTTCATTAAACAGGCGGTGCAATAATTCTTCGCACTCCAATTCCAGCAGCTCATGTTCGGTAACCGTGCTTGCCAACATCGCAATACGCTCCCAGTCAGCTTTATTATTGAGATGGGCGGGGAGTTCTTGCAACAACAAGCCAACAGCGTGGGCTTGGTTGGCAAACAGCCACAAACGGGTGTTGAGTTGTTCGGATTGGGCAAAGTAAATCTCCAGGGCGGCCGCCAAATTCTCGCCTTGTAAAGGTACGATACCTTGATAAGGATGAATGCCGCCTGAATCCACCGTCAAGACTAAACGGCCATCGCCAAACATTTCCTGCAAGGAACCAGGCGTGGCAACAGCACTGCTCCTAATCAATCCCCTGATCTTATGGTCATGGGTTGCCTGCGCCACCAGGGTTTTAAGCGGGCCATCGCCCTGCGCTTGTAGGATCATGGAGCCATTGAATTTAATGGTAGCAGACAGTAAAACCACAGCCGATAAGGTTTGCCCCAATTGCAGTTGTATGGCTTCAGGGCAGTGCTGGTGGTGTTTTGCGGTTTGCCAGCTTGCTGTTAAGTTGACCCATAGCCCACGAACGCCAACCTCTTCAAATAAAAAACGGCGTAATACATCTTGTTGTGACATGCTATTCCCAGTGCGGTTATTGCGCTTTATTATAATCCAGAATTATAGTAGGCTTCGTTTGAACATTACCCGAGTGTCTAAATAAGCATGATTTTTTCAAGCAAGAAATTAGTCCTTCCTGATCCTAAAGACGCATTGCCAGGGCGGGATACGGCTATGCCTATCAACAACACACATTACGTTCTTGGTGACCCCATTGCGCCGCCATTTCCAGACAATATGGAATTTGCATTGTTTGGTTTAGGCTGTTTTTGGGGCGCGGAACGAAAGTTTTGGCAATTTCCCAATGTGTTTAGCACAGCCGTCGGTTATAGCGGCGGCTACACGCCTAATCCGACTTACGAGGAAGTTTGCACAGGCTTGACCGGACATAATGAGGTGGTAAGGGTTATTTATGACCCATCTTTAATTGAATATCAGGAATTGCTTGAGTTATTTTGGCAGTCGCATAATCCCACTCAGGGCATGGGGCAGGGCAATGATAAAGGCACCCAGTACCGTTCCGGTATTTACACCTACAGTCAAGGGCAGTTGGATGAAGCTGTCAGGTCAAAAGATCATTACCAGCAACGCCTTGCCGAATCAGGTTTTGGGCAGATTAGCACTGAGATATTGCCTGCTGAAGAGTTTTATTACGCCGAGGATTATCATCAACAATATCTTGCTAAAGAACCCCAGGGTTACTGCGGCATTGGTGGGTTAGGCGTGGCTTTTGATTGGGCTAAACAAAGAAAGGTTGGGCCAACATGATGGGATCAAAAGCGCCGGGCAAAAAAAAGGCGGTCAAAAAACCGCCTGCTATAGATTTAGGAAGGATATTACGCAACTTTCAGCTAATTCGGTTCGGCAAAGAACCCTTAAAAGTCAGTAACATAATAGCAGTGCCCAGTGCAATATGGAATGCGACAAATTGTCGCACCCCCAGAGTTCTTGTCAGCCCACATAAAAGCACCATAATTATTTGAATTATATAGATAATTAATGATTTACAGGGGGCTAAAAAAGAAAAATAACAAAAGCGATGGGATTTTTTCGTAGTTTTGCGAAACCACAAACCTCTCAATATCAGCAAAAAACAAGGGCTTGATGGTTTTAAAACAGGCGATAGACTGTTTCAACACCAAAAGATGGCCGCATTCTAAACACCTAGTCTCGCGATAATTCATTTCCTGCCCAGTTTTAACCATAAATCAAATAACATGCTCTCACTCGTATTGCCAGAATCTGATATTTCCACCCTCCAGAACTTAAAATGGCTGTTCATCCTGAGAAATATGATGATCTTGGGTGAAAGCTTTTTGATCGTGATGTTTGTCTATGGGCTTAATATTGAGATACCAGAGCAGCAGCTATGGCTGGTTATCGTAGCCATCATAGCATTTAATGCCTATACCTCATTACGGTTGCAGACCGATGATGTGGTGACTGAGCTGGAGATATTTTCGCAGATTTGCATTGATGTCATTTCTATTGCAGCGCTGCTGTACCTGACCGGCGGGGCATCTAACCCTATCACCTGGGTATTCTTGTTGCCCGTGATGATCACGGCGATTATGTTGCCCCAATCGTACGCCTGGTATATGGTGATTTTAACCACATCCATGTATTCCATCCTGATTGCCTTTAATATCCCGTTGCCTTCTATAGAACCTCATATGCCTAATTCGGGCATGCTGCACCACAACATAAGTATTGCTGACGACAAATTGTTGCAGAAGGCACATGAGTTAAGCGATAACCATTATTACAACTTACATATGTTCGGCATGTGGTTTGGCTTTGTATTCAGTGCGGGACTGGTGGCGTTTTTTGTGGCCGAGTTGGCAAAAACATTGAAAAATCAGGAGCGTAGCCTTGCCGTGGCGCGTGAGAATGCGCTCAGGGACGAACGGGTCGTGGCCTTGGGTACGCTCGCCGCCAGTGCCGCGCATGATATGGGAACGCCCTTGGGGACTATCGCGATTGTCGTACACGATTTGATGCAGGATTATCCGGTTAATTATTATCCAGAATTCAATGAAAAAATGCAGATTATGCAAAACCAGATCAACCGCTGTAAAGGGGCGTTGTCGTTGATGTCGGCCTCGGCCGGAGAAATGCGCGCCGAGTCAGGTAAAGTCATGTTGTTAAGCAATTACCTTGATGATGTGCTTTACCAGTGGCGTGCCCACAAGCCGACAGCAAAATTACAGTTTTTTATCGATCCCGGAGTTGCAGTAGATGCCAACATTATTGCCGAACGCACATTGACCCATGCACTTATTAACATACTAAATAACGCTGTTGAAGCATCTGATCCTGATCGGGGCATTGAATTTCATGCACAGTGGAGCATGGCTGAATTAACGCTCAAGATTAGGGACTATGGCTCAGGGTTTCCTGCCGAACTAATTGATATAATAGGTAAACAACCGGTAAGCAGAAAAAATAAAGGCCTGGGTGTGGGCTTGTTCCTGGCATATTCCACCATCCATCGCTTAGGCGGTAAAATTGAACTCAGCAACATGGAGACGGGTGGCGCGTGTGTAGAAATAAGCCTGCCGTTGTTGATAAACAAGGAGAATGATGATGACTGCTGAGTTATCAGACCAACCGATTTTGTTGCTGGTGGATGATGACAAGATCTTCTGCAAGGTATTGAAAGCCGCATTGGAAAGACGGGATTTCGAGGTATTGGTTGCCCACAATCTCGAAAAGGGCATTGCGCTGGCTGAACAGCATTTGCCAGAATATGCGGTGATTGATTTACGGATTGGCCATGAATCGGGGCTTGAGTTGGTCAAAAAGCTAATTACCTTGGATGCGAATACGTCATGCGTCATGTTGACAGGTTTTGCCAGCATTGCCACCGCTGTCGAGGCCATCAAGCTGGGCGCAATTCATTACCTGACTAAGCCCACCAATGCTGACGAAATTGTCGATGCCCTCAGTAAAAACCAAGGCGATGTGGCTGTTTCCATAAATAAAAATCCCCCCTCTGCAAAACGGATGGAGTGGGAGCATTTGCAAAAAATATTACTGCAAAATGACGGCAATATTTCGGCGGCAGCCAGGGCGTTAAACATGCACAGGCGGACGTTACAACGAAAACTGGAAAAAAGGCCGGTCAAGGAATGAAGTTCGAGGTTGGCAAAAGGCTCAACGGCTTGCATCTGTATATAAAGCCCATAAATTTGCCAGGCAGGCTTTGCGTAGCGACAATCTGCAAAGTAACTTAGGCAAAATAAGCTTATCGAGTATAGCTATTTCCCTGCAAAAACAGCACAATTCCAGCCTCGTCCAATTCACCAGAAGCCACCGCCAAGATGGTGTTAGCGGCTGCGGTTGGGTTGGCGGTGAAAGCGTGTCCGTTCAGCTCGAGAAACAACACTCCCACACCAAAACCGACCCGCTTGTTGCCATCGACAAAGGCATAGTTTTTGACAAGGCCTATGATGTACGACGCTGCCAAGTCGGTAATGGTCGGATTGTCGCCGTAATTGCACAGCTGCTGCGGACGGGCTAACGCGGATTGCAGCAAGCCACGGTCACGTATTCCGACGCCGCCGCCGTTAAGGCTTAACAAGCGCTCATGAATAAGGATGGCATCACTTTCGGTAATCCAGACAATCCCGCTCACTTCGACAATATCTTAAATGTTTCGGAATAGCGCCCAATAATGTCTTCAAACTTTGCCATTTTTACGGCGGACATATCCTGCGTTTCTTCAACCGCTTTGCCAAGCAAAGCCCAATGTTCTATTTGCTTGGGCGTTGACCTGTGCATCGCCTTTGCTGCCGTTTTTGCCGCGTCTATCAAGCTGTCCGATAATTGGATGGCCGCCATAAATCACCTTTGTTTGTTTTATAAAAACACATTATATTATATTTTATTGTGTTTTACGGTATTTCGTGGGGTAAATCACCCATGGACAATCGCGCTTAAAACTGCTTGAAAACAAAACACGATGAGTAAGTTGGGAAAACATGGAGTTTATGCCATTATCTTACGTAATTTGAATACAATAGTATGGCAATTTAATCTTTCCTTCTTCTGCTAGAGAGGGTGAGGAGAATGCGATTAACCGTCTATATGCCACCTCATCCCAACCACCTCCCTTAATGGGGAAGTGGTAAGCACTAAGCTCCTGAACTATGCAGAAAGACAACTTTCCCCCAGCCATTTTCCTAATGGGCCCGACGGCTTCAGGAAAATCAAAATTAGCCGTGCAATTAGCCCATGCACTTAATGGCGAGATTATCAGCGTTGATTCCGCCCTAGTTTACCGGGGCATGGACATCGGCACGGCAAAACCCACGTTAGAGGAGAGGGGCGGCATACCTCACCACTTAATAGACATTCTTGATCCCACAGAGTCTTTTTCGACTGGACAATTCAAAAATAAGGCTTTAGTTTTGATGGATGAAATCTGCCAGCGTGGACGTATCCCGATTCTGGTTGGCGGTACCATGTTGTATTTCAATGCCTTAAACAACGGGCTTGCCGAATTGCCAGAAGCCGATCCGGTTATAAGGGCAAAGTTAGATGAAGAATTAATTACGCTGGGGAAAGAAGCCTTGCATCAACGGCTTGCAAGCATTGACCCAGAATCAGCCGCCAGGATTCACCCAAATGACCCACAACGTATCCAACGTGCCTTGGAAGTCTATGAAATCACTGGGAAACCGTTGACGGCTTGCTTTACCGAAGTGCAGCAAAAGGAAATCCCTTACCAAAAAATTAAGCTGGTTGTCGCCCCAAAGGAACGCTTTACCTTACATGGCAGCATTGCCAGGCGGTTCAACCAGATGCTAGACCAGGGGTTCATTGAAGAAGTCGAAACACTATTGAATCGCGGCGACCTAAACGAAACGTTGCCATCCATAAGGGCAGTCGGTTATCGGCAAGTATGGGCTTATCTGCATGGGGCATATGATAAAGCGACCATGGTAGAGAAGGGCATAGCCGCCACCCGCCAACTGGCCAAACGTCAGTTTACTTGGTTGCGACGGGAAATTGATGCCGTAAGCTTACAAACTGATCAAGCTGACTTGTTAGCAATTGCATTGATCCAAATAAAAAACCAGCTGGGGTGATAAGTTTTGTAATAACAACCGTTTCGGTGTATCTTTCGGGCTAGAAATAAAAAGTGTGTTTTTAAGGACGCTTGTATAACGTTTCAAGCAGTTGGCCTAAAATTTTATCTTGAAAAAACAACGGAGTACTGACAATGAGTTTAACTAATGCTCGGCTTCATCTATACCCTTTAGTTTTACTGTTTACAATTGCCTTATCCGGCTGCGGCTACAACACATTCCAATCCTCAGACGAGGAAATCAAGGCCGCCTGGGCAGAAGTGTTGAACCAATACCAACGCCGCGCCGATTTGGTGCCTAACTTAGTGAATGTAGTCAAAGGTTATGCGGCGCATGAAAAAGACGTTTTGACGCAGGTGACCGATGCCCGTTCGCGGGTGGGTTCGATCAACGCGACCCCCGAACTGATTAATGACGAAGAAGCGTTCAAGAAGTTTATCGCCGCCCAAGGCCAAATGACCAGCGCACTTTCTCGTTTAATGGTTGTCGCGGAAAATTATCCGCAACTGAAAGCCGATGGCATGTTCCGTGATTTGCAAGCGCAACTGGAAGGTACGGAAAACCGTATTACCGTCGCCCGTAACCGTTATATCGGCACCGTTAAGGAATATAACATCACCGTACGCCAATTCCCGACCAACCTGACGGCAATGATATTTGGTTATAAAACCAAACCCAGTTTTACCGTTGAGAATGAACAGGCGATTGCTGTTCCGCCTAAGGTTGATTTCGGTGCGCCTGCTCCAGCAGCTCCGACACCTGCTCCGGTTCAAGTGCCTGCACCAGCGGCGCAACCGTTGCCGCTACCCGCACCAACAGTGCCAGAACCTGCAAGACAATAATTATTCAGGCAGACGTTGTACACGAAGTATTCAAGTAAAGGTTACCGAAAGATGGTTGTCCGTTTTTGGCTGGGCTGTTGGTTGGCATTGTTCTGCCAGTTAGTTTTGGCTGAAACGTCTACTTATGTAGAAATTCCCAAACTAGAAAGGCGGGTAACAGACCTTACCAGTACCCTCAGCGTAGAACAAAGGCAGGCACTGGAAAGCAAACTGGCGGCTTTTGAAGCCAAAAAAGGCAGTCAAATAGCTGTGCTTATCGTACCGACCACGCAGCCTGAAGATATTACTGAATTCGGCATTAAAGTTGGGGATTTATGGCGCATAGGCCGTAAGGGCGTGGATGACGGGCTTATCTTGATTGTCGCCAAAGATGACCGCAAACTGAGGTTGGAAGTGGGTTATGGCTTGGAGGGCGTTATCCCCGATGCCATAGCCAAACGGATTATCGCCGAAACCATCACGCCTTATTTCAAAAAGGGAGATTTTGTCGGCGGGATTGATGCTGGAGTCGATCAAATCATGGGATTGATTGAAGGCGAAAAGTTACCCGCGCCTACGCAACAAAACCAAAACCATTCACAACAAAATGAGGCTAGTTTTTTATTCATATTGTTTGGCGGATTATTCGCAGGTTCTTTGTTGTCCTCAATGTTCGGACGTGCCACTGGAGGGTTGCTCGCAGGTTTTGGCAGTGCGGCTATCGCAGCTTTATTTTTTGGCCTCGGTATTGCGGCAATCATGATTGGCCTTATCGTATTCTTCCTGATTAGCGCCCGTTTCACAGGTGGCGGCGGTGGCTGGTCAAATGGGGGAGGGGGCTATTATGGCGGTGGTGGTAGTTCTGGAGGGCCTTCTTCATGGGGCGGTGGCGGCGGTGGTTTTGGCGGCGGAGGCGCATCCGGCTCATGGTGAAATTATCACGCTGGTTAAAACATGCTTTTATGCCGCCGTGGAGTTGGCGGCTGTCGTTTCCTGCTGACGTGCTGAATAATATTGAAAAAGCCGTCAGACAATCGGAATCCCAACACAGTGGCGAACTCCGTTTTGCCATTGAAAACTCATTGGCATCGGGGTGGGTATGGCGCGGTATGACAGCTCGCCATCGTGCAACAGAAGTTTTTTCCAACTTGCACGTGTGGGATACTGAAGAAAACAGCGGTGTGCTGATTTATATCCAACTAGCAGACCGCGAAGTCCATATCCTTGCCGACCGCGGCATCAACAAGTGCGTGGGACAATCCGAGTGGGATAGAATCGCCCAGATTATGCAAAACAAATTTGGCCAGGGGGATTTTCAGCAAGGCTCACTGCAAGGCATTGAAGAAATCACACGCCTACTGAAGACTTATTTTCCTGCCAGTTCAGATAACACCAATGAACTGTCTAATAGGCCTGTCATTATCGGTCATTTGTAGAAAACTGTTCCAATTCATTGCAATATATCAACATATTATAGTGCCTGCCAAAATCCGGACACTGGTTTAGGTTATAGGTAACCTCATGTTTTAATTGTGGGCTTTATCGGCGCCACTCGGCAACCAGTTTTTGGCATTCACCACTCCATTGGCAAGAGGCTTGATCCTTGCAAAATTCACCGGGCTTTGTCCTAAAACAAGGACGGTGACGGCTGGCTTTTTGGATCAATCGAATTAGCTTCGCTTTCGAGTCAATGCGCTCTGATTTTTGCACGCCAATTGCATTTGCCAGTTGCTCTAAGCCCGTCATTGTCATAGATCCATCTTCCCTGAACACGGATAGAAATAGATCCACCAGCATTTCAATGAATTCTTGCTCCGCTGCCAGCCAATCGGCGACTTCATGACCAGGCACAAACCCCCTGGCTTCGGCTTTATAGTAAGCCGCATCGGAAACCCACTGCTCCCGCGAAATGTCATCAATTTGTTGCGCTAACGTTTTGTATAGGTGAGACTTTTGCTTTTGATGTGGATTAGCTTTTAATGCGGGAAGTTCATTGCTTTTGTCCAGGGCCGGCGGGTTTTTGGCAAACCACGTCATAAGTTTGTGCGACTCAGAATCAGGTTTCATAAGGCTACCTCTCCCAAAGATGTGTGGTAAGTAGCGTTATGTTATTAGGTAACGCCACCGCCTACCCTCATGCTAACTCCATGCCATTATAAGGAAATAAAACATACCCAAATGCGACGAATGAAAAGCATAAAAGTTCAAAAAAAGTTGCCGATAAACCACTCTTCAAAGCTGACTTGCAGTCTGAACGATATACCTGCCGCACAAAGCCGGAATGGCAACAATCAGTGGATGGCAGTTTTTGCCGCTATTTGGTATTGTCCAGAACACAAATGCTGGCATCCCTGAAAACAGCTAAGGACTCTATGAACAAGTTGGTTCCATTCATGGTTCGATGACCGAAGGAGGTGACTGTGGTGCAAGCTTACCGCAAACGGAATCAACACCTTACCGTTCGTACTGAGTTGCCGAAGTACTTGTCCAGAGTTTCCCTAAATGTCAAATAACTTCCGCTTACGCCAGAAAGTGGCCCGGCTCATGCCCAGCGAACTAGCCGCCACACCTACCTGACCCTGGCTTTGTTCCAAAGCCTGGCGGATAGCTGAAGCTTCATCTTCTGGCCCAAGTCGGGGGCCAGGTTTGCTCGGTCGTTTCAGTGTGCCATTAATACGTGGTTCCCTGAATTCGGGGGGCAACTCTGACATATGTAAAGTGTCACCCCTACCCACGGCAAAAGCATATTCCACGACATTATGGAGTTCCCTGACATTCCCGGGCCAGCGGTAATCTAGCAATACGCGCATGGCATCAGGGTCGATCTTTTCTATAATCCTGACACGTCCATCATTGTGCTGGCTGATGAAATGCCAAATCAGCAGGCTAATATCTTCCCTGCGTTCCCTAAGCGGCGGCAGGAAGATAGGGACGACCCGCAGCCGGTACATCAGGTCTTCACGGAAATGCCCGTTTTTGACTTCTTCCCTTAATGAGCGGTGGGTTGCGGCGACAATTCGGACATCGACATCAATGCTGCGGTTGCCGCCGACCGGGATATAGTTTCTTTCTTGCAACACCCTGAGCAATTTGGCCTGTAATTCTAAGGGTAGCTCGGCCACTTCATCCAAAAACAATGTGCCACCGTTAGCACGTTGAAACAAGCCACTGTGGTCTTTTACCGCCCCTGTGAAAGCGCCGCGCACATGGCCGAATAATTCGCTTTCCAGCAGGTTGCTGGACAACGCCGCGCAATTGACCGCCAGGAAAGGGGCATTGTGGCGTACGCTCAATGTATGGATAGCATTGGCAACCAGCTCCTTACCAGAACCGCTCTCGCCCCTGACTAGTACAGTGGCTTCGGTTTCTGCGGCATTTTGGATGATTTGGAAAACATCCTGCATCGCCGGTGAGCGGCTTAAGATGCCGTGGAAATTTTGTTTTGATGTAGCGGACACTTTAGGTGGAAAAGCAGCCGATACGGTTTCTGACGGTACAGTCAACAGACCTATGCCGCCAGCAAATACCTCGGATTTATCAACTAAAACCTGCGCCATTTTTTTTAGTTCGATTTTGCTGCCATTGGCCTGAGGCAGCTTGATAAGCCGTTCTTTCCCGCTATCGGCATCAACAATGATGCATTCTGGTGGGCAAGGTCTTCCAACCACATCTTCCTGCCGAAAGCCTGACAGCTTTTCCAAGCCGAGATCCCAGTAAAGCACTTGTTGATTTTTATCAACGACGTAAATACCTGCCGACCCACAAAGATCGAGCAGTTTTGCTAACAGCGTCGGATTATCGAACTGCGCTAACCATGCGGAATGCTGCCTGACAAAGTCTGTTGATGGTCTTGTTTGTTTCATAAGTATCTCAGTGAATCATAATACGGTTTCAATGAAACAATACATGAAACATAAAGAATAGCGCAAGCATTATTTTTTATACAAAATTTATTTAAAAAACAGTGGGATAAATATTTATCACCATGTTGGCACGATATTCGCTTAACTGGAGGTGACAGTCAAGAATTTTGACTGGCCACCATAACTCACCTGCATCCTTGGGAGGATCAAAATGAAATACAGATTATTACTCGTAAGCGCTTTATTGGCACTGGCCAGTGGTTGCGCGACTACAGCCGCAACATCAACGGCATCAACGCCAACAGCAGAGCCGGAACATAACCATGCGGCGATGCCTGCTTCAGGGTTGCCCAAATACAACACCACCATGAACCCACGGCAAACCGAACACCCGAACACCTTGGGCTTTAACGACTTGCACATCCAGGCTATCAGGCATCTTAAGCCCGATGTCTTCAGCGCAGACGACCCTAAATTACATGCCATTGTCCATCACCACTGTAAAGCTTACGATGACGGCACGCTAGTTTGCTTGATGTTCCCCGGCGGGATGAAAGACCAGGACAAGCCGATTGGTTTTGAGTACATCATACCCACTGCCCAATACAACACCTTACCTGAAAAGGAAAAGCATTACTGGCATTACCACAAGACCGAAGTAGGTAGGGCTTGCGCCACCTTTCCCGATTTGACTAAGGAAGAAACGGCGGCTTTATTGCCGGTCGTACATGAAACTTACGGCAAGGTCGTGTATTTCCAAAAACCAGAAGATAAATTACCGTTAGGCGAACCGTATGTACTGATTGTCCAGGACATGCCGGACGTTAAACAGAAGTAGATCCTCCCCTCACTGTGTATTTAGTTACACAGCTTTAAGTCAGCGGAGCAAGCCCTGCCAAACCTCCGCTGGCTCTTTTTTAACCTTACAAACGGCTTGATTATGTTTATTCGTTTGATTGAGCATAAGCCACAATTTAACCCAAAAATTTCTGATCAATTTTCTGAAAACGCTGGCATATTTTGTAGAAGGCTTGCCTTAAGCCTGCGTTTTCAAAAAGTTTTAATGTTATTCATGGCGATTGTTTGTTCCAGTGCACAAGCCGATTGGTCGGCTGGAGTCAAAAATAACGCTTACTATACGGATGATGTAGCCCTGTTTTCGGTAACCCGGCGGCTTTCCCTTAAAGACGACCCGACGCAGCCGATTGTTGACCGGCCTAGCCAAGGCAGCGGTTTCGTTTACGAACCCAGTGCCGAATTGGAATGGTCAGGGGATAATTCCTTAGGTGAAATGAACTTGTCTTTGGATGCGGGTAGTTATGTCTTTGTTGACCGCTCTGAATACACCCATGGCTTATACGAATTGCAATTTTCGCAGGCATTCGCAACAGGCACTAAAGTCAGCCTGTTTTACAATTTCGTACCTGACCTTTTTTTAGGGCAAAATGATTTCAGGCAAGCGGATGGTGAAGAATCTGAACACGATGAAACACTCACCAACCATTACTGGTCTATCCATTTAGACCAACCCTTGACAAGCAATTTGACCGTCCGTTTGCTGGGACGTTACGGCCTACGCAATTACAACGCGCCCTTCCAGCATCGTGACACCGAGTTTTGGACATTAGGACCACATCTTGAATGGGCGATTAATTCAGACGTAGAGCTTTTAGTCGGCTATCACTATGAACAGGGGGTTGCCGAACACCAGCGGGCTGCACACTTTCCTGATGATGTTTCGTACATCAACCATTACGCCTCGGCGGAACTCAAGATACGCTTGCTGGAGCGGTTAAGCGGCGTATTCATATTCGATTATGAAACCAATGGCTTCACCAGCGACAGGGCTAATGATGAGCATCGTGGCGCGTCGGAAAACGTCTATCAGGGCGAAATAGAACTTTTGTATGAACTGGATGAATCGGCAACCGTTAAATTGGGCTGGCAACATGGCAGAAGGAAATTAACAACGGAGCAAGTCAGTGTCAAAAACAACAATGTAGGCTAGGGCTTGAGTATGCTTTCTAAACCTTTTTTTGAATAGAATCGGTTTCTGTAATTTGGAGGCTTTATGCGATTTTTTTTAAAGCTATTCACGGGCTTGGCGTTTTCGGCTTGTGCGTTAGCAGACCAAACCCTTGGCTTGCCGCCTTTGGGCATCCCTACCGATAACCCACAATCCGTAGAGAAAATCGAACTCGGCCGCTTATTGTTTAACGACAAACGGTTTAGCGCAGATAGTTCGGTGAGTTGCGCCAGTTGCCATCATCCCGACAAAGCCTTTACCGATGCCTTGCCCGTTGCCAAAGGCATCAAAGGACAAACGGGCGTGCGTAATTCACCTACTTTAGTCAATGCAGCCTTTTTTGAAACCCTATTTGTAGACGGTCGTGCCAGCAGCCTGGAAGATCAAGCCTTAGGGCCTTTAATGAATCCCATTGAACACGGCCTGGAAAACCACCAAGCCATTGTTGATGTTGTTAAAAGTGATGCAACTTACGCCCAGCAATTCGGTAAAGCCTTTGCCATTCAAACAAACGAAATAGCGATTGGCCATGTCGTTAAAGCCATTGCCAGTTATGAGCGTACTTTGATTTCCGGGGATTCGCCTTTTGACCGCTATCTGTTTGGCCGTGACCACACCGTCTTGTCTGAAAGTGCCGAACGGGGCTTGGGGATTTTCAAACGCAAAGGCAATTGCCTTACTTGCCATGAAATATCCTGGAATAACGCCCTATTTACCGACAACCGTTTTTATAACGTAGGCGTTAACTTTAAGCAGTTAACGCCAGTCTTGGATGACTTGATCGCTTACGTTAACCAAGGCAATAGTGTGGATGACTTCCCTTTAACCGCCATTCAGCGTTCTGAATTGGGGCGTTTTAATGTCACCAAAGACCTTGCCGACATTGGCAAATTCAAAACCCCGACTTTAAGGAATATAGCTTTAACTGCCCCATATATGCACGATGGCAGCATGAAAACACTGGAGGAAGTCATTGAGCATTATGATAAAGGCGGCGACAAAAACCGCTTTATCGACACCAAAATATTTCCCTTGCACCTGACGCAACAGGAAAAAACCGATTTGGTTGAATTTATGCGGGCATTGACCAGTCAACAGGTGCAGCCTGATGGTCATCAAAATTAATTCCTGTTTATTAAAGCTTCACGCCCCAATAAGCCATGGGTGGAAGAAGAAAGGTCAATAGCGCAAGATCGTTTGAATAAAAGTGTTGCTGCTTTTGACGCGTTCACCGCAGAAGATCTTTAATAAATTTTGGAGATTCAAATGGATACTTCAATACACACCATGCAAACCTTATTTTTCCAATTAGGCTTGGCAAGCAGCGAGGAACAAATTCGTGTTTTTATTGAGACGCACAGGCCGTTACCCCGTAATATTGCCCTGTCTGAGGCAGATTTCTGGAACAAAGCACAAGCTGCGTTCCTGGCAGAAGCGATAGAGGAGGATTCGGATTGGTGTACACTCGTGGATGAATTAGCTTGCCTATTTCTAGACTAAACAATTAGTAAGCTTATTTAATGGCAGTAATTTTGGACAAAAAATTAAAGATTAAAGAACAGCTCCAGACTCATCATTGGGTACAGTATCATTCGGGTTGACTGGAATTAGACTCGCTATGAATTTCTGGAATCAACAACCAAGCACTGACACCTCCACCGCTGCGCGATTTTAGCCCCACCTTCCAGCCATGGGTTTCGGCGAGCTGCCGGGTAATGGCCAAGCCCAGTCCACTGCCACCGGTCATGCGGTTGCGTGAGGATTCTATTCGATAAAAGGGGCGAAAGACGACCTCCGCCAAGTGTGTTGGAATGCCGGGGCCTCGGTCACGCACTCCGATGAAAATGATGCCGTTGAATCGCCTCCGCACCACCTGGATTTTGGCATCACCGCCATAGCGCAATGCATTATCCAGCAAGTTACCGATACAGCGCCGTAAGGAAATAGGTGCGAGTGTGGACACGCAAGTGGAGTGGATATTGCGTAGTTGTAACCGCCCTGGAGCTTGGGCTTCGGCGGCTTCCACCATGTCGATAAGCAGCGCATCAACATCT
>JAYVGW010000067.1:0-8162 GCA_043771735.1 Methyloglobulus sp. | reverse complement strand
ATGTCGGAATGCTTTGCGTTTTCACGCCGCAAAAAACGCTCCGTGAAAACGCCCAGCCCTATCGCTTCTGGGGACTACTCGGCTTCCCGCCTCGCAGCGTATGTAGTTTTACCGAATTTAGGCTAAATCTAATTTGTTGTCATGGCGGGCTAAATGCATTTTGCAACTGTTTAAATTTTGCTAAACAGCATTGTCCTGATGGATTCCTAAGTCCACAGGCACAATCGCCAGATTTTGTTCGTTGTATGACAAAGTTTTTGATGGCTTCTGCTTGGTTGGTGCTTAGTGCAGCTAAATAGTCGGCGGTATCAATATCAAAACAATAACAAAGCTTGTCATCCTGAATGTCCTGATACGTGGTTAAATGTTGTTTGGGAATGCTGGTTCCAGAGTTTGAAAAATAAGCGGTTGGACAGTCTTTGGCTGGGCAAAAATAATAAGTATCTGAAGGGATCCCCTGGTTTTCTGGAAACCTTACCTGATGGTAAAGGGTATTTATTTCGACACTTTTACAATCAGCGCCGCACTGGTGACAAGCTTGGTTTGTAGCTTTTGATGGACTGCTCGGACAACAACCGGACATACCTTACCCCTTTGTGTTTATTTGCCAGATTGGCGTTCAGTTGCCGGATAACCCGCATCGGTGGTGGCTTTTATCAAAGCATCCACGTTGGTTTTTTGTGGGCTAAATATAACCTTGGCGGTTTTGGTGTCGTAATCGACGCTTGCTTCCGCCACGCCATCGACACCTTGCAAGGCTTTTTTGATGGTGAATTTACACATGGCGCAGGTCATGTTTTGCAACTCCAAGGTGACTGACTGGCTAGTGTTTTGCTGATTTTTCACTTGATCAGGAACGCCTGTTTCAGCATGGGCTGCTTGTAAAAATAATAAAGCCGTCAATAAGCTCATCAATATTAATAAGGTTTTCATCATCGCATTCTCTTTAAGCCATAAAAATCGGGGCATACCAAGGAAAGGCTAAAAGCAGCAAAATTAACGCTGAACCTAGCCAGAAAATCATCTGTTGTTTATGCTTATCTTCCGGCAATGCACAGGTTTTACCTTCCTCGCAGCTTTCTGGTGTCAAATAAAGTTTTCGGTATCCTAAACCAATTAAAACGAGTGTCAGCAGGATAAAAAACGGGCGAACCGATTCCATTGAGGTCAATGCACTCATCCATGCGCCGCCTATACCCAGCGATAACAACAACAATGGGCCGACGCAACACACCGATGCAGCAATGGCAGCCAATACTGTACCAATCCCTAGCCAGGGCAATTCTTTTTTTGGGGGTATTTCATGTTTTGTGGCCATAAGAACATTCCTCAAGAACAACCAAGCGTATTATCTTCCGCATTCGACAAGAACATCATGAATGCAAAAAATATCAAATTTAATTATGGTCGGATTGAAGTCTAAACCCTGTGCTAAGGAACAGGGTCAAGCAGAATTTGCATTATTTTTGATTGCTCAGGAATTGGAATTTATGTCCGTTTCATTTGGTCGCATCGGTTCCCTACCGATTGCGACACTTTTGACCTCCATGGATGGAGGAAATGCCGACGACTGCAGGGAGCAGTCGCGGTCGCCATCCCTGGCAGTCGAGAGCGCATCAATGAGAGAACAGCGTTCTGTGGAAGCATCCGTCTGGCAACGCTTAACCAGGCCATCTAATACGCTACGCAAGGCTATTAAATCCTCTATTTGGGTATCTATTTGCTGACACTTCTGTTCGGCTATTTTTCGCACGTCAGAACAATGTGTACCGTCAAACGATAACAATTCGGCAATTTCTTTTAAGGTAAATCCGGCTTGTTGAGCGCGTTTGATAAATCTAATCCTGTTTATAGCATCAGACGTATAAAGTCGATAGCCGCTGTTGTTGGGTTTTTCAGGCTCTTCCAATAAACCTATTTGCTGATAATAGCGAATAGTTTCAATGGTTACTTCGGCCTGCCTGGCTAGCTTGCCGATTGTCAGTTGCATTTTGTAACGATTGGCCGCAGCAGTTCCTTACCGATTGCGGCACTACCGCCACCGCCATCCCTGGCAGTCGGCCTGCTTTCATCACGAATCCACTCGCTCCATGAGCCTGCATATAGCTTGGAGCCGGTCAGCCCCGACATTTCCATTGCCAGTAAATTATGGCAAGCGGTAACGCCTGAGCCGCACATGTGGACGACTTGCTGCGGGTTTTTGTCGCCGATAAGCGTTTTGAATTGGCTTTGCAACGCTTCGGCAGATAACAATAAGCCGTTGCTATCCAGGTTTAGCTGGAAAGGGCGGTTTACAGCGCCGGGGATATGTCCGGCAACGGGGTCGATGGGTTCTTGTTCGCCGCGAAAGCGTTCGGGTGTCCTGGCATCGATCAGGAAAATGGCTTTTCGCGCTAAACAATTTTGGATTTCAAGGGCGGTTAACGCTGAGTTTTCACCAGGATAAGCCCTGAAAACACGGGGCTTAATGGCCGGTAAAGTGGTGATGATGGGATAGCCGAGCTTTTGCCAGTGCTTATAACCGCCATCCAGCACCGCCACATGGTTATGGCCCAGATAGCGCAACAACCACCATAAACGTCCGGCAAATGCGCCGCTGGCATCATCATATACAACCACTTGGCTGTTGTTGTCGATGCCCCAATCCCCCAGCTTATTGACCAATTCCTTCATGTTGGGAAGTGGGTGACGGCCAGTGAAATCGGTGATATTGGAGGATAAGTCTTTACCCAAATGGGCATAGCGAGCGTTGGGAATATGTCCGTGCCGATAGGCTGAGAAACCTATTTCGGTGTCTGCTAAGGAAAACCGGCAGTCAATAATGACCCAATTAGGATCGTTCAGGTGTTGATGAAGGATTTCTGCTGAAATTAGGGTGGTGTAGTTCATGTGGCTACCATTAGGATGATTTTGCCAATATGCTGGCTGCTTTCCATGAGTTTATGCGCTTGCGCGGCATCGTTTAGGGCGAATGTAGAATGGATTATGGGTTTTATGCGCCCCGAAATCAATAAAGGCCAGACGTGTTTAAGTAGTTTGCTGGCGATGTCGGCTTTAAAGTTGTCATCTCTTGTTCTCAACGTGGAGCCGGTTATGGTTAGCCGTTTTTGCATCATCGTCCAGAGGTTGATGTCAGACTTAGCACTTTGTTGCACGGCGATTTGTACCAGCCTGCCATCGTGAGCAAGGCATTGGATGTTACGCAGGAAATAATCGCCACCAATCATATCGAGGATCACGTTGACACCCTTGTTATCAGTAAGTTTAGCGATTTCGGCTACAAAATCCTGCTCGTGGTAGTTGATGGCTGCATTTGCGCCAAGTTCCAGGCAGAACTGGCATTTAGCCGCTGTTCCGGAGGTTACGATAATGTTAGCACCGAATGCTTTGGCAAGCTGTATCGCTGTCGTTCCAATGCCGCTGCCGCCGCCGTGGACTAACAGTGTTTCGCCTTGTTGTAACTGGCCACGGTCAAACACGTTACTCCACACAGTAAAAAAGGTTTCCGGTACGCCAGCGGCTTCTATAAAAGACAGGTTTTCTGGGATCGGTAAGCATAAGGACGCAGAAGCTAGGCAATACTCTGCGTAACCGCCACCTGTGACCAATGCACAAACCTTATCGCCAATAGCTAAAGTACTGGGAATGTCGCCTATAGCAACCACGATTCCGGCAATTTCCAGGCCCGGAATATCCGATGCGCCAGGTGGTGGCGGGTACAGTCCCATACGTTGCATGACATCGGGTCGGTTAACGCCAGCGGTCATGACTTTTATTAGAACTTGACCTGTTTTCGGCACAGGAACCGGGCGTTTTGTCGGCGTTAAATTGACTGATTGAACTTCGACAGCACACATGATGTCGGGTGTCTGCATAACTTCGGTATGGGAAAAGCTGGGTTACGGGTATTATATACACACTATTTTTATGAGGTTAAGGTAAGAAATGATTCGTGCGGGTATCGTTGGCGGCACTGGGTATACGGGTGTCGAGCTATTACGGATTTTGGCGTTGCATCCAGAGGTTGAGATGGCTGTGGTCACTTCACGTGCGGATGCGGGGTTACGGGCCGATGCGCTTTATCCGAGCCTGCGCGGTGTGATTGACGTGGTTTTTTCTGCGCCTGATGTTGATGCTCTTTCCAAATGTAACGTTGTATTTTTTGCCACACCTAATGGAACGGCAATGCTGATGGCGCAAGCATTGTTAAATCATGGCGTTAAAGTGATTGATCTTTCGGCAGATTTCCGACTAAAGGATGCGGCAGAATGGACAAAGTGGTACGGCATGGAACACGCCAGTCCTGAGTTGCTCGCGGAAGCTATCTATGGTTTGCCCGAAGTCAATCGTGAGACTATTAAGAATGCGGGGTTGGTTGCTAACCCAGGTTGTTATCCAACATCTGTCCAGCTTGGATTTTTGCCTTTGCTTGAAAAAGGCTTGGTTGACGTGAACCATTTGATTGCCGACGTAAAATCTGGCGTCAGCGGGGCAGGGCGGAAGGTTGAAGTGGCTTACCTGATGAGCGAAACTGGCGAAAGTTTTAAGGCTTATTCCGTCAATGGCCATCGGCATTTACCGGAAATTATCCAAGGATTGAAAACTGCTGCCGGGAAATCCATAAACTTAACTTTCGTGCCGCATTTAGTCCCGATGATTCGGGGCATCCATGCAACTTTGTATGCCCAGGTAAGTCATAAGGAAGCCAGCTTGAATGATCTACAAGTTTTGTATGAACAGCGTTATGCCGATGAACCGTTCGTTGATGTGTTGCCTTCGGGTTCTCATCCAGACACCCGCAATGTGAAGGGTTGTAACAAATGTCAGATAGCGTTGCATCAACCACAAGGCGGCCAAACGATTGTGATCTTGTCGGTGATTGATAATTTGGTCAAGGGCGCGGCAGGGCAGGCGGTGCAGAATATGAACCTGATGTTTGGCTTTCCCGAAGATCAGGGCTTGAAAACGCTGGCATTGTACCCATAATCCTTGACTAGAGAACTGGGTGTGCTTATAATGAATCCGGTTTATATTTTTAGGTGGCAAAATAATGGCGGAAGCAATAGTTTTTACTGACAGCGCGGCTACAAAGGTGAGCGAGCTGATCGTTGAAGAAGGCAATGATAATCTGAAATTGCGGGTTTATGTTTCCGGCGGCGGTTGCTCGGGATTCCAATATGGCTTTACTTTTGATGAAGAAGTCAACGAAGATGATACCAGCGTTGAAAAAGGCGGTGTCACCGTGTTGATCGACTCCATGAGCATCCAGTATTTGACAGGTGCGGAAGTGGATTATAAGGAAGATTTGTCGGGTGCACAGTTTGTCATCCGTAACCCGACCGCAAAAACGACTTGTGGATGTGGGTCGTCGTTTTCTGTGTAGTCGCTAATTTATATCGAAAAAAAACCGGACATTGTCCGGTTTTTTTATGCCTGAATTCCATCAAAGCGTCAGTTATAAGCGTTATAGTTCTTTGCAAACAGGGAGTTAGCCTTTACCAAGTTGAGTTTAGCCAAAGGGTCGGTAATTTGCGATTTGAAATCCGCTAGTAACGTACTTTTAACCGGTATTGAATTAGTAGACGCTTGTGCCGTCAAAGGATTTTGATGTACCCCATCAATACGGAATTCATAATGCAAGTGTGGCCCTGTCGCCAATCCGGTTTGACCCACATAGCCGATAACTTCGCCCTGCCTAACTGAACTGCCTTCCATCAAGCCATTTTTGTATCGGGACAGATGGGCATAAACCGTTTCATAACGGTCACCGTGTTTAATAATGATAACCTGCCCGTAACCGCCTTTTCTGCCCAGGAAAGCAACTGCGCCATTGCCAGTTGCCTTCACGGGCGTACCCGTTCTGGCGGCGTAATCGACACCTTTATGGGCGCGAATTCTATTAAGTACGGGATGTCTCCGGCTAAGGTTAAAGCCTGAGCTGACACGCGCGAAATCGACTGGTGTGCTTAGGAACGCTTTCTGTAAGGCATTGCCTTCGGGCGTGTAGTAATTTGCATAGCCGTCTTTATCAATGTATCTGACTGCCCGATAAGATTTTCCACGATTGACGAATTCCGCCGCAACAATATCATCAGCGCCGTTAAAGCCGCCGCGTTCATACACCACCGTAAAACGGTCGCCATTGTGCAGATTGGTGGCGAAATCAATGTCCCAAGCAAATATTTGGGTTAATTGATCCATCAAAGTTTCGGATAATCCGGCTTTTTGACCGGCTTCAGACAAGGATGATGTAATCGTACCCTGGCCGCTGGCGAGTTGCATCATGTTGAACTTATGGGTGTATCGGCCAAATCTGCGGCCTAAGTTCACATTCCCCGATAAACCAAAGCGGCTTGATTCTAATCCGCCGAACTCTTCGGGTTTATCGGTAGATATTGTCGCAAAATGGGTTTTGTCATGGTTAAAGCTGACAATTTTGTGTTCTTCCGAAGAATGTAATCTGGAAAAGATTTCAGAAAGCTTTTCGCCAGGTTTTACTTTGTGTACGGTGATCCGTGTATGCGTAATATTGCTGGAAGAGTGTTTTTTTCGAGATTTTGCATCACTGGTTGCCGATGCAAAAACCAGCAACAAGCTAATTAAACAAACGAAAAGCGGCTTGGCTTTTAATCCGGAATCTCTAAGTATTTGAATTTGAATCAAAATAAATATCCTGTATTTTCCATAGCTTAATTTTAAGTGCTTTTCTAAAATTTACCAACAAATTAATGGTTTCAATGTAGGGAAAAATATTTTATTCGTGGCAAATATTCGTTAAACCTATAATATCCACAGATTACAAAATGTGACGGTTCTGGAGAAATTAAGTTGCAAGAAGAAGTATTGAATTACCTGTTAAGAGGTGTTGAGGAAATCCTGGTTAAGCATGAATTTGTGAAAAAACTGGAGGAAGGCAGGCCATTAAGAATAAAGGCAGGTTTTGACCCTACCGCCCCGGATTTGCACTTGGGGCATACCGTACTGATCAATAAACTTAAGCAGTTTCAGGATTATGGCCATGAAATCCTGTTTTTAATTGGCGACTTTACCGGCATGATCGGCGACCCGACCGGGAAAAATGTCACCCGCAAACCCTTAACAAAAGAAGAGGTTTTGGAGAACGCCAAGACCTATCAAGAGCAAGTTTTTAAGATACTTGATCCAGATAAGACGAAAATTATGTTCAATTCTACTTGGATGAATGCCATGTCGCCTGCGGATTTAATTCAATTGGCGGCAAAGCATACCGTGGCCAGAATGTTGGAGCGGGACGATTTTAGTAAGCGTTATAAGGGCGGTCATGCCATTGCCATCCATGAATTTTTATACCCATTAATACAAGGCTACGATTCAGTTGTGATGAAAGCCGATGTTGAGTTGGGTGGAACCGACCAAAAGTTTAACTTGTTGGTGGGTAGGCAATTGCAGGAAGTGTATGGGCAATCTCCTCAAATTGTTATCACCATGCCTATATTGGAGGGCTTGGATGGTGTCCAAAAAATGTCTAAGTCTCTGAATAATTATATAGGGATAGCGGATGCTCCTGATGATATGTTTGGCAAGATTATGTCTATTTCAGATGATTTGATGTGGCGGTACTTTGAGCTATTGAGTTTCGAAAAAATGGAAGTCATCAACGGATATAAGGAAAAGTGCGCTTTGGGTATGGAAAATCCCAGAAACATAAAATACGGGTTGGCTAAAGAAATTGTTAGCAGATTTCACGGCGGGTTATCGGCTGGAGAAAGCGCTATGCAGCATTTCATCGCCCAATTCCAACGTGGCGCTATACCTGATGACATCAATGAAATCATCTTGAAAACGAGTGCGGAAACGTATTGTATCGCCAACTTATTAAGAGATGCCGGATTGACCAGCAGCACATCGGAAGCAGTTCGCATGATAAATCAAGGTGCAGTCAAAATAGACGGAGAAAAGGTTTCCGACCCCAAGCTGGGGCTGCTGTCAGGGACGAGTCATGTCTATCAGGTAGGCAAAAGAAGATTTACGCGGGTTATTTTGTCCTGAGGCAGGCGATTTAAATTTTATCGGCATATCCTTTTTCCCCCGTTGACAACCCCAAATAACTCTGTAGAATAGTCGGACTCAGCGTAACGGAACGGTTTTGCCGGCCCCGTTGCCCGCTCTTTAACAAGATGGCC
>JAYVGW010000066.1:0-2747 GCA_043771735.1 Methyloglobulus sp. | reverse complement strand
AAAAGCACCGGAAGCTTATGCTGGACTGGATCGATTTGAAGCGCGTAAGAAAATTGTTGCTGAACTAGAAAGCTTAGGATTACTGGAAAAAATCGACCCACATACGTTGAAAGTGCCGCGTGGCGACCGTTCCGGCGTGGTTATCGAACCTTGGCTTACCGACCAGTGGTATGTGAACGCGAAAGAACTGGCGAAACCGGCAATCAAAGCTGTGGAAGACGGCGAGATCAAATTTGTACCTCAGCAGTACGAAAACCTGTATTTCTCCTGGATGCGCGACATTCAGGACTGGTGCATTTCCCGCCAACTTTGGTGGGGGCATCGCATTCCGGCCTGGTACGATAATAATGGCAAAGTCTACGTAGGTCGTGGTGAGGCGGAAGTACGTATCAAGTATGCGCTAAGTGCTGAGATTGCCTTGCGTCAGGATGAGGATGTGCTGGACACTTGGTTTTCTTCAGGCTTATGGACCTTTTCCACTTTGGGTTGGCCGGAGCAAACGCCGGAACTCAAGACTTTTCATCCCACCGATGTGTTGGTGACGGGTTTCGACATCATCTTCTTCTGGGTCGCTCGCATGATTATGATGACCATGCACTTTATGAAGCATGAAGATGGCAGTCCACAAGTGCCGTTCAAGAATGTTTACGTCCACGGTTTAGTACGTGATGGCGAAGGCCAAAAAATGTCCAAATCCAAAGGCAATGTGCTGGACCCTTTGGACATCATCGACGGTATTACCTTAGACGAACTGGTTGCCAAGCGTACCAGCGGCTTAATGCAGCCGCAAATGGCGGAGAAAATTGAGAAACGCACACGTAAGGAATTTCCTGATGGGATAGTGCCTTACGGTTGTGATGCGCTGCGTTTTACCTTTGCGTCGCTGGCATCGACAGGCCGTGATATTAAGTTCGATATGGGGCGCGTGGAAGGCTATCGCAACTTCTGCAATAAAATCTGGAATGCGGCAAACTTTGTTTTGATGAATACGGAGGGTAAGGATAACGGCTTATCGGATTCTCCTTGCCAGCATAGCCAAGTCGATCAATGGATTGTCACGCGTTTAAATCAAGTGATTAGCGAGACCAGGAGCGCGCTGGACAACTACCGTTTCGACCATGCCGCGCAAGCCATTTATGATTTTACCTGGAATGAGTTTTGCGATTGGTACATTGAACTTTCCAAGGTAAGTTTGCAGTTCGACGATGAAGCAATTCAACGTGGTACAAGACATACCCTGCTAACCGTTCTGGAAACCTTGTTGCGCTTAACGCACCCGATCATGCCCTTTATCACCGAAGAAATCTGGCAAACTGTCGCGCCGCTTGCCGGGAAAACGGGCGATACCATCATGTTGCAAACATATCCGACTGTCGATATAGCATTGAATAATCCGCAAGCTGTTACAGAAATCGAATGGGTAATGAATTTTATCCTGGGAGTACGCCGCATCCGTGGCGAAAGGAACATTGCGCCCGGTAAACCCTTGCCCGTGTTATTGCAAGACAGTTCCGATCAAGATCGGCAGTATTTAAATAGCAATCATCATTATTTGAAAAGACTGGGACGTTTAGAAACGATTAGCTGTTTGAAAACCGAAGAATCTGCTCCCGAATCAGCAATGGCCTTGGCAGGGAACCTGAAAATCCTGATCCCGATGGCCGGATTAATCGACAAAGATGCAGAATTAGCGCGATTGGATAAAGAGATTCAACGGATTCGAGCCGATTTGCCGCGCGTTGAAGGCAAATTGAATAATCCGGCTTTTGTCGATAAAGCGCCCGCCGAAGTACTCGAAAAGGAAAGGGCTAAGCTGGCAGATATGCGGTTATCACTAAAAAACCTTGAAGCGCAGCGCGGGAAAATCAAGGCGCTTTAACGGGATGTATTAATGTTGGTTTTAACTTGATTGTGGAATGTAGCGGTCAGTGGATTTAGACAGATTTGGCTATATGCCATCCGTTGCCAAAAGCTGGTCGCCTAAACGTACAATGCCGTCAGATAGCACCTCCGCCCTCAATCCGCCCCTGTTGGTGAACGCTTTGATGAGTTGAGTTTGCGATAGGGCTCCCTGTGGCAGTTGTCGTGCTAACACGCGACAGGGCTCGCATAGCTCTATGCCCCTGCACAACACTTCGCCTACTTGAAAATTTTTGCCAACTAATTCATTTAAGCTAATCCCCTGTGTCAAAAAATTGCGCCGAGTGGCGTTGATCTCGATGGCAAGGCCATTACTTTTATTAAACTCGGCTATCGCCTCTGTTTCGATAAGCGTCAGGTTTCGTCCGGGGACTTTTTTACTGCGGCCAAAAAATCGATCGCCAACAATGCCCTTGCCTGTTTTTAGTTGTACCGCTTCAACGGCTAATTGTTCGGCATGTCTTGCTGGGGCAACAAAAATAGCGATGATATGGCCTGTCATAGCGATATTATTAATAGCTTAAGCGGTCCATTCTATGGATGATCGTGGCAACAATGCTAACGAAGCTAAAGTATCATGTGCTTTGACGTAATTAAACGAAAACAAATGCTAGCAGATAAAAAGATCCAAAAATACCTCGTAAAGCACACGGTAATACTTAATTATCCTGTTGATGTTTTTTTGAGTTTAATGACATAAAACAGAAAAGCACCCTTTAATCCGCACCTCCCCCGTTGACAACCCCAAATAACTCTGTAGAATAGTCGGACTCAGCGTAACGGAACGGTTTTGCCGGCCCCGTTGCCCGCTCTTTAACAAGATGGCC
>JAYVGW010000065.1:0-3244 GCA_043771735.1 Methyloglobulus sp. | reverse complement strand
TGCAAAATGCCGCAAAACCCGCGACGATTTACCGCGCACTGGATTTTTTGATCGAACAGGGTCTGATTCATCGGGTGGAAAGCCTCAATGCTTTTGTCGGTTGCAGTTGCTCCGGGCATCAGCATGAACAGTTATTGATGATCTGCAATAACTGCCAGGAAGTGGAAGAGCGCTCAGCCCCCGAAGTCATGCAAGCGTTGTCGCAGGAAATCAAGCAGGCGGATTTCATTGTGCACAGCAAAGCCATAGAAATTCATGGGATATGCGCAAAATGCGCGCAGAACATGAGCAGCGGGCAAGGCTGATGACGTTATTTTTTCAAAGCAGAAGGCTTGTCAGGTGTTACGTTATAACATTTCTTATCATTCAAGCAACATGTTCAAAACCGATGAATAAAAAACTCGCCATTATTTTCTTATCAATAGCCGCGCTAGGGGCTAATGCCCATGCGGCTGACAATAGCGTCCAAAAACTGGAAGATATAGTCGTCATCAGCACGGGCATCAAGCACTCCACTGCAAAATCGGCCAAGCCGGTAACGGTGTTGACGGGCGAGCAGTTGCGCATGAAAACGGGGACAACCATCGGCGATACGCTCAAAAATGAGCTTGGCATTACCAGTCAGTCATTCGGTTCCGGGGTTGGCACGCCGGTCATACGCGGGCAATCCGGGCCCCGGGTGCGGGTCATGCAAAACAGTCTGGGCAATAATGATGTTTCATCATTAAGCCCGGATCATGCCAATGGCGTGGAGCCGATTCTGGTCGAACGGATTGAAGTGTTGCGCGGGCCATCGACGCTGTTGTACGGAAGCGGCGCTATCGGCGGCATAGTGAACGTGATCGATAACCGGATCCCCGAACAAGTCCCCGACAAGTTGCTCGGCGGAGCCGGTGAGCAACGCTATGATTCGGCAACCAACGAGACTTCCAGCGCGCTCAAGCTGGAAGGCGGTCGGAGCGGTGTGGCCTATCATGTCGATGGTTTTTATCGTGACCAGGGCAATACCCATATCGGGGGCAATGCGATAGATGAAAATGCCGCTCGTGCAACCGATCCCGGCCTGAATATTGTGAATAATCCCAACGGCCTTATCGATAATTCAAAGGCACGGTCACGCGGCGGCTCGGTCGGCGTCTCGAAAATCGGCGATGCGGGGCTGGCCGGTGTTTCGATCAATAGCCTGGAAAAAAACTACGGCATCCCGCCGGATGGCAGCGGTGGCGCTCCGGTTACCATTGACCTGACCCAAACCAAATACGATTTTAAAGGGCAACTGAATAAGCCTTTCGCGCTGGCGGAAGAATTGCGCGTGAAGTTTGGCTATACCGACTACAAGCACGTCGAGATGGACAACGGCATTCCCGCCACCACATTCTTGAACAAATCCTACGAAAGCCGGTTGGAACTTGAACACAAGCCTATCGGTTTATTAAACGGCGTGCTGGGCTTTCAGTCGGTCAACAGCCAATTCTCAGCCATTGGCGCAGAAGCGCTGGTGCCGCGTACAGCCCTTGATTCCTATGGCTTGTTTGATGTCGAATCGTTCAAAATCGGCGCTGTCACTTATGAGCTGGGCGCGCGCGGCGAATGGCAAACCATAGCGCCGGAAAACCGCAACAGCCTGACCTACCACCCCATTAGCGGCTCGGCCTCGGCGTTGTGGGACATCACCGGCCAGCACCAAGTCAGTCTGGCTTTCACCCATTCGCAACGCGCACCGCAGATACAGGAATTGTTTTCCAACGGCGTTCATGAGGCCACGCACAGCTACGAATTGGGCAATGCCAACCTCAATAAGGAACTGTCCAATAACCTGGATTTGGGCTATCGCTACAATGCCGACTGGATGACGGCGGAGTTAAATCTGTTTCACAATTGGGTCGGCGACTACATTTACCAGCAACGAAACGGCTCGGTGTTTAACGAAGACTCTGGGGAATTTGAGGATGCTTGTACCGGAACCTGTATCCCCGTTTTGGCAAGCCGCCAAGCCGCCGCTACCTTCAAAGGCTTTGAAGCCCAGACCGTGTTTCCGCTGATGCAAAACCGTTACGGCGCAATCGATCTGACTTTATTTGGCGACTACACCCGAGGCACCTTTGAACAGGGCGGCAACGTTCCCCGTATGCCGCCGTTGCGCTATGGTGTACAACTCAGCTACGAAAAAAATGACTGGTCAAGCCATGCCCGGTTGACCCGGGGCGAGGCGCACGACGGCATGGATGCCGGAGGTAGAGCAACGCATGGAGCAGTTGCCGAGAATCATTCAGGCGCTAATGACTCAAACACTCCCGGCTATCTGTTGCTCAATTTAGACGCACAATACCGTTTGGCGAGCTTTGGCGATTCGGAAGTGCTGCTGTTTGCAAAAGGCAAGAACATGCTGAACGAAAATATCCGCAATTCGACTTCCTATATGCGTAATTTTGCCCCGGAACCGGGACGCAGCGCTGAGTTAGGTATTCGGGTCAGCTATTAGCCGCAGTTGTTCAGGCCACGAACAGGGCATACGACTATGGGGATTCAGGAGCAATAGTCGAAGACAGTCCTGTTGAGGAATGAAATGAGGTTATGCCATCACTGTTCCTTATTACGCTGACCGCCCTTCGCTATGCTGCATTAGGTTTTTCAAGTACGGAATTTAATCTGTCCATGTGTCGCCATGATATAGCCAATTTTTTAGGCTTAACCATAGAAACGGTGAGTCGGCAATTGACTGATTTACAAAAAAACGGCATCATTACAGCTAAACAACGCAGCGTTCAAATTAACAACCCGGACGCGCTAAAAGCAATCGTCGAACCTTGTTTTTCGAGCCATTTTTCATGTATTCATTAAAGTTGTCCAGCTACATCGAGTATTGTTCAAGGTTATGGCTGGTCAACTAGACTTGTGCGGACTACCCATGTTTGGCAATTATTTGACGTGTTTTGATCCAGATCAAGACACATTTAACAATAACTCGAAAATAGCGCTACTGTAGCTATTTTGATGGTTATAAGGCTATAGAGGAAGTTTCGAGCAAACGGAGCGACAAGTTATGTTCATGCTCAAAGATGCGCGATATATAAGGTTCCATAGGTAACGGTCAGATGAACGAATTCTAGTGATGGTCATTAGTTTCGATGACCCAAAATCTACGGCTTAATTATTTATACTTAATTTGAGTTTATGAATATGCTTTTAATAAACAGTAATTTTATTGTTATAAAACGCAAATTGATCCTTTTTCAGCCACCGG
>JAYVGW010000064.1:0-2703 GCA_043771735.1 Methyloglobulus sp. | reverse complement strand
AAAGGGTTTTTTATCGGCGACGGAACCGGTGTAGGTAAAGGTCGGGAAATATCCGGCATCATCATGGATAACATGATGCAAGGCCGTAACAAGGCGGTGTGGGTGTCATTTAACGAAGGCTTAATCGAGGATGCCAGGAGAGATTTTTCAGGCATTGGTGGCGATCCAGGAAAAATATTCTTTCAAGGCAAAACCAAAGCCGGCAATGACATTACACACACCGACGGCATCCTGTTTACTACCTACTCGACACTGCGTGGAGGTGAAAAAAAGCAAGCCAATGACTTGGGACAGAAGGGTGGTAAAACCCGCGCTCAACAAATTATCGATTGGCTGGGTGAAGATTTTGATGGCGTGATTGCTTTTGATGAGGCGCACAGCATGGGCAATGCTATTGCGGTTAAAGGCAAACGGGGCGTGAAAAAACCATCACAGCAGGCAATAGCAGGGATTAACCTGCAACGCGAATTGCCTAGTGCGCGTGTTGCCTATGTGTCCGCTACCGGCGCTACTGAGATTAGCAATTTAAGCTATGCAGATCGTTTGGGGCTATGGGGTGAAGGCACACCGTTTGCCGACGTGAATAAATTTATACAAGATGTGTCGCACGGCGGCATAGCCTCAATGGAATTGATTAGTCGTGATATGAAAGCAATGGGCATGTATATCGCTCGGTCGCTGTCTTATGACGGGGTGAGCTATGAACGGCTGGAACATACGCTATCAGAGTTGCAAGAGGATATTTATAACGAACTGGCCGGAGCTTGGCAAATTGTTTTAAGCAATGTTGATGAGGCACTTGAAATTACTCAGGCCGGTAGTAGCGGCAACGCCAAAAGTGCGGCAATGGCGCAGTTTTGGGGCGCTCATCAACGGTTCTTTAACCAAGTCATCACCGCAATGCAAACACCTCGGGTGATTGATGATATTCGCCAACAGCTTGATGCTGGGAATGTTGCCGTCATTCAGTTAGTGAATACCAATGAGGCGGCTCAAGAACGCATCATTGCCGCTGCAACAGCGAATGATACCGCCCTAGAAGATTTGGATTTTACGCCACGGCAAATGTTGATGGATTACGTCAGAAACGGTTTTCCGGTGGCGGCTTATGAGGAGTCTAAGGACGAAAACGGCAACACTGTTTATGTACCGGTGAAGGATTCGGAAGGGAACCCGATATTTGATCGTGAAGCGATCGCTTTGCGGGATGCCTTACTGGAAACGCTGCAACAGATTCGTGTACCCGAAAATCCATTAGATTCAATTATCAACGCCTTTGGCTCTGGGATGGTGGCCGAAGTAACAGGCCGTAGTCGTCGATTTGTCCAGATTCGTGATGATGAAGGCGATCTAAAAATTGTTGAAGAAAAGCGCGGTAAGAATTCATCAAGAGCGGATGCTGAGGCATTCCAAAACGACAAAAAGAAAATCCTTGTGTTTTCGGGAGCCGGGGGAACCGGGTATAGCTTTCATGCCGACAATACTGCTGAAAACCAACGCAGGCGTATTCATTACATTTTACAGCCGGGTTGGCGGGCCGATGCGGCGGTGCAGGGCTTTGGTCGCACCCACAGAACGAATCAGGCGAACGAGCCACATTATGTGCTGCCAACTACCAATCTAAAGGCGCAAAAGCGATTTGTATCATCAATAGCGCGTCGTCTGGATCAGTTGGGCGCATTGACTCGTGGCCAGCGTCAAGCAACCAGTCAGGGGATGTTTACGGCGGCTGATAATCTCGAAAGCGAATATGCCACATTGGCGTTGAACAACTTCTTTAGTGATCTATATCGCGGTAAAACGGAGTTGTCTTTTCATGAAATTACCAAGCAAATGGGCTTAAATCTGCTGGATGAAAATGGCTCATTTTCAGAAAGCAAGATACCGGCAATTCCACAGTTTCTAAATCGCCTGCTATCGCTTAAAACACATCAACAAAATGCGGTGTTCGGCGAGTTCGAAAATCGACTGGTCGAGGCTGTTGAATATGCAAAGCAGCGGGGTTTTTTTGATGTGGGTTTACAGACTTTGACGGCCATGAGTATCCAAAAAACCCGCGATGATGTTGCCTATGAAGATAAAAAAACCGGCGCACAAACTCGCTATGTCGAGTTGGCCGTAACCACTGCAATCGATTATTGCGAATGGAAAGAGGCCAAGAAAATCGCAGATGGTCACCGTAATTCCGATGACTTAAGTGGCTGGTTTGTTTCTGAGCTTGGAAAGAATAAGGGCAATGTTTTCTATCTTAAGGATATTGGCGAAAGATTAGATTCAGAAGGCAAGGCTGTTCGACGCGGGATTGTTCATACAATTAAAAAGAACGGGCACAGGTATATCGATAACGCGGACGTAATCCAGCGCGGCTGGGAGTACAGAACCGTTACCACTAATAGTGTGGGTAGTTACCAGAAGGTCATTCTCACCAGGGCAATCGATGAAGCGGAAGCTAAAAAACTTTGGACTGCACAATTAAAGAATGCGCCAAAGTCAGAGACAAAGACCGAGAGAATGATCGTTGGTGTGATTCTGCCTATCTGGGATCGTGTCGTCGGCTCTGAGACTATCAAGCGCTTGCAGACCGACGAAGGGGAGCAACTGCTGGGGCGTATGTTAGGGTCGAAATCCGCTAAACAAACGCTGAAGAATCTTGGCCTTGACTCTAGCCTGCCCCCAATGTCAGTTAGCGAGTTATTTAATTCA
>JAYVGW010000063.1:0-6965 GCA_043771735.1 Methyloglobulus sp. | reverse complement strand
AGCATACTTGATAGGCCACATCCAGTATTGCCAACGAGAGTCATTTGCCAAGCACCCGACAAATCTGCTTTTGTTATTGTACCTATGGATGCTTCGCTTGCTTGTGATAACGCCAGAGCTACAATGGCGGGGATTAATAATTTCTTCATGGTAAATTCCTTAATATAAAGATTGTTAAATTTTATTGTGCAGTACCGATGTAAAGTGATGCGCTTGCGTCAAGATATTGACCAACCACACCATAATCATGCCAGCACTTAAAAGAGACTTTACGTACAGTGCCGGCAGGAACTGAAATTCTGGTCTGATTAGTGATCGTTGCAACAGCAAGCAATTCACTGCCAACAGTAGGACCATCACCCAGATGCGAGGACGACCAATCTACCCGAGTTGAGTTAACATATAAAGCGCACCGAGCGATATCTTGAGAGCCTGTTGCTACCGTTCCCTGAATTAATCGATTTACAGGATTTGCTTTTGCAGATACATACCAAGTACCCGCACTAATTGATTTTGATGCCACTGTGACAGCGTTAGCTTCGCCGCCAAATGGTGATAGAGACATTCCGGGCGCTTTGATGAAATACGACGCAGCAAAACACTCGGCACTAAATAAAAATAACCCCGCAGTGATGATTAATAATTTTTTCATGATAGATTCCTTGAATAAAATTGTTAAATTTAGCGCGTAGGATGCGGTGAGGTACGAACCGCATCGTTCGAGAAATTTATGAGGTAATCTATAACCATGACTGAATACCGCCGGTTTAAACAGCCTGGGGCGACTTGGTTCTTCACCGTGAACTTAGCCGAGCGGCGTGGCAATCGGCTTTTGACTGATCGGATTGATGCGCTGCGGATGGCTTTTGCCCATGTGAAGGACAAACATCCTTTTGAGATTGATGCCGTTGTGATTTTGCCCGACCATTTGCACTGCATCTTGACCTTGCCGGAGGGCGATCCTGATTTTTCGACCCGCTGGGGGTTGATAAAGGCTTATTTTTCCCGCCGCGTCGAAAAAGGCGAGCGGATTTCAAAAAGCCGCCAAAAACGGGGCGAAAGGGGCTTGTGGCAGCGGCGCTTTTGGGAGCACCTCATCCGCGACGAAACCGATTATCGGCAACATGTCGATTACATCCATTGGAATCCGGTCAAACATGGTTGGGTAACTAGCGTAAAGGACTGGCCGCATTCCAGCTTTCATGGCTATCTGGCGCAAGGGGTTTATCCAGAAAACTGGGGCAATGAAATCGAATTTCGGGACATTACGGCAGGGGAATGACGCGAACGATGCGGTTCGTACCTCACCGCATCCTACCGGAAATCAACCAATGGCGACGGCTTTGACACCATTGTAGACCTCGAGATAAATCATATGTTTCCCACGCCTGGGCATGGAAACTATAAAATTAACACAGATGTAGGGATTTTTTGACCTGCCTACGGATTAAAAAGGCAATGACTACTCCTAGCACTGAATATAAGGAATACGTTTTAGAATTTCTGGAACCCTTATTCCCGATAAGAATAGGCCGATTCTTTGGCGGTGTCGGGATTTCCTACGGCTCAGTACAATTTGCCATGATTATGGGTAACAGCCTGTATTTTGCCGTTGATGACAACTCCCGGAAAAAATACGAGCAAGCGGGAATGCAGCCGTTTTCGTATATGACCAAAAAAGGACAGGTTCAAGTACGTAAGTATTTTGAGCTCCCAGAAGACGTGCTTACTGATCACGAACAACTGCAATTATGGGCGAACGAAGCCATACAGGTAGCCCACAATACCAAAAAGCCCAAGAAAGTACTTAAACGATTGGACTGAGCGGCACACCGGAAATGGCTAATAACTAAGCAATAGAGTAAACTACGCTTGTTAATTATCTGAATAAAACCCATGACATCAACCGATAACGTACACCCAGAAGAAATCAAGAAATTCGGCTCAATGGCGGAACGCTGGTGGGATGAGCAGGGTGAGTTCAAAACCTTGCATGACATCAATCCGCTACGTTTGGAATTTATCCAGCGTTACGCTGCACTAGAAGGGCAGCGATTTGTGGATGTCGGCTGTGGCGGCGGGATTTTGACCGAAGCCTTGGCAAGGCACGGTGCCGATGCCATTGGCATTGACCTTAGCGAAGACCTGATTGATGTCGCCGACCTACACGGCCTCGAATCTGGGATTAATGTCCATTACCAAAAAATCAGCGCAGAAGAACTGGCGAGCCTTCAACCCGAAAGTTTCGATCATGTCACTTGCATGGAAATGTTGGAACACGTCCCCAATCCGGGTTCTATCATCAATGCCTGCGCGACTTTGGTGAAGCCGGACGGGATGGTGTTTTTCTCGACACTTAACCGGAAGCCCAAAGCTTACGTGCTGGCGATTGTAGCGGCTGAACATCTACTAAAAATGCTGCCCAAAGGCACGCACGATTATAAGACGTTCATCAAGCCGTCGGAATTGTGCCAATCGGCGCGATCCTGCGGCCTTACGCTACAGGGCATGGTGGGCATTGAGTACAACCCGTTCACCAAGCAGTTCAGCCTCAGCAAAGACATTGATGTCAATTACATCGCCGCTTTTAAACGTGAAGGCTGATAAAATACGCGGTTTTTCAAGAGGCTACACCTTGCCCGCCTCTTGCTTGAAAATGCCAACACGCCGCCATGCCCTTAACTAACCACGTCATTTTGATTACCGGTGCAGGCGGCGGCTTGGGCAGTACCGCAGCCTTGGCCTTAGCCAAGCAGGGTGCGCATATCATTTTGCTGGATAAAAGCATCCCTAAGCTGGAAGCGGTTTATGATGCGATTAAATCAGCCAATGCACCAGAACCGATAATGTATCCTTTTGATTTGGCGGGTGCAAATGAAGATGAATATCAAGAACTGGCTGATAAAATCGAGGAAAAATATGGCCCGCTGCAAGGCCTGTTGCATTCTGCCGTCGAGTTCGGCGGTTACACGCCCATAGCCTCGCAAGGGACGAAAGACTGGGGGCATACCCTGAATGTCAACCTGAATGCGCCGTTTTTGCTAAGTCGGGTGTTATTGCCACTGCTGCAAAAAAGCCAGACGGCGACCATCGTATTTACCTCGGATTCTTCTGCACGGACTGCCCCTGCTTATTCAGGCGCTTACGGCGTATCTAAAGTGGCGTTGGAAGGTTTGGCCACGATTCTTGCCGAAGAAATGGAATCATCCAACAAAATTCGGGTCAATGTTTTTATTCCCGGCCCTGTGGATTCGCCATTACGTAAACGGGCTTATCCAGCAGAAGACAAAAGTAAGTTGCCCACAATGGAATCCTTAGCCGCCGCTTATTTGTACTTGTTTGGCCCGCAGAGCATAGGTATAAACGGCCAGACGATTGATGCCAGAACCTTTCATTTATAATCCATTATTATGTCCGAAAGAGAAGATGTTGTTTTAATCCGCGATGTCAATGTCATCACGGTACCTGACGGCAACACCACCACCCTAAGCAGGGGTGAAATAGTGACCATCCATCAGGCGCTGGGCAACAGCTATACCGTTGTTACTGATCATGGCAGCATGGTACGCATTGCCAATACCGATGCAGATGCCTTGGGCAAAGAGCATCACCAGCTCCATACCTTGGTATCTGAAACCGATTCCGAAGCAGTTGAGAACAATTGCTGGGAAGTGATGAAAACCGTGTATGACCCTGAAATTCCGGTCAATATCGTCGATCTTGGGCTGGTTTATTACTGCAATGTTCGTCCATCGGCAACAGATGCCGACAAAAACGATGTTCACGTCATTATGACACTAACAGCACCAGGCTGCGGCATGGGGCCTGTGATCCAGGAAGATGTCGAAAAATGTATCCGCGCTTTGCCAGGGGTAGCCAATGTTAATGTTGAAGTGGTGCTTGACCCGCCGTGGTCACGCGAGATGATGTCCGAGGTTGCCCAATTGCAACTGGGGCTTTATTAGGAAACCCCAAAAACCACGTAGGGTTTTAAATCGCCAGCTCCCCTTGAAGAAGAGCTGGTGAACAACTGAAACGCTTAGATAAAGCTTTAAGCCTGAATTAAATCAATGGTTTCAAATCGGCGAACGCTTTGGCTGCATTGGTCAAATGTTCTTCAATTCCTTTCATGGAGTTGTTTTTTGCCATCGTCCTGGCTTTTTTCAGTATTTCGTTGGCGCGTGCACGTTCTCTATCAACCACATCGTTCGCGTTAACTTCTTTGCTGTAATCCATGCCTTGTTTGATGATTTTGTAAACTTCATCACCGGTAGCACCCGCCGCGACAGCCGCTTGGGCTTTCTTGATTTCACCCAGGACCATATCAATAGCATCTCCTGGTGAATATGAAATTCTGCCCTCACCGGCTTCTGCCAGTGCGACCGATGAAAAAGACCCCATAGCCAAGGCAATCAGGGAAGAAAGTACGATTGTTTTTAAGGTTTTCATTTTGGACTCATCCTCTTGTGTGTTGTATAGCGTTGTTTCGGTCAATTCATAAAATAACCGCGCGCGATTTTATCATATTTTGAAAAATTTTCTTAATCCCTGCAATAAATTAGCAAAAAGATTTCAAGCGATTGAATCCAATCTGGCGCCAGCCCTTACCTAAAACAAAAAAACCGTGAAACTGAAGTTCACCATATTATGCTATGGCTAAAAAAATCGGCGTTCCACAAAATTTTGATATGATAACAATTAGCAGCAATGCCGCTAATTTCATAACGACTTAAACTATTTAGTTATTGAGGAATCCAATGCACGACAATAATAAATCGGTTCTTTTCAAGCTTAATCTGCAGAAGCTCTTGCTCCCTTTGGGGCTATTGACACTGCTCTCTTTGTCAATTTTTAAAATCCCAACCATTCTGCTTGCCGTCAATAGTGATTGGCATCACGGTTTTCAGCATCCTCTGCAAGGTTGGGATCACCTGTTGACCATGATCGCCGTAGGTATCTGGGCGGCACAGCTACGTGGTGTCGCTATCTGGATGCTGCCATTAACCTTTGTATGCGTGATGAGCTTGGGTGGTCTTGCCGGTGCAGCCAGTTTTGCCCTGCCCAGCGTGGAAATCATGATATTGCTTTCCGGCGTAGTTTTTAGCGTATTTATCGCCCGCAAAGTGCGCTTTACGACCCGGATGAACATTCTGATCGTCGCCTTCTTCGCCTTTTTTCACGGCTATGTGCATGGGCAAGAAATATCCGCCTCGGCGAGCTTGATTTCCTACACATTAGGTTTTGTATTCGCCACCGCGTTGTTGCATGGCGCTGGCATAGCAACCGCACGTTTATTGGCGATAGCTTTCACTTTTTTTATCGGCAGCAGCGTAAACGCACAGGAAGCAGAGGTATCCGCCGCCGATACAACGGAAGCGACCATAACGGCGGAGTCGCAAACCAGCAATAAAGAATCCGTAGAACTTGAAGAAATGACCATTACCGAACGGGCAGATTCGCAATTAGGCATTGCAGACAGCGCATCGCAAGGCAATGTCGGGCAGGCTCAGCTTAAATTTCGACCGATAACCCGACCGAGCGAAGTGCTTGAGACAGTGCCGGGCTTGATTTCCACCCAACACAGTGGTGAAGGCAAAGCCGCCCAGTATTTCTTGCGCGGCTTTAACCTTGACCACGGCACCGACTTCCTGACCCAAGTTGATGGCGTACCCGTCAACCAATTATCGCATTCGCACGGTCAAGGCTGGACTGATACCAATTTCCTTATCCCTGAATTGATCGAAACCCTGGATTATAAAAAAGGCAATAACTATGCAGAAAATGGCGATTTTTCCAGTACCGGTTCCGCCAATATCCATTATTTTAATAGCTTGCCGGAAAATCTGGTCAAGTATACCGGCGGTATGTTTGATTATCATCGCGGCTTGGTTGCAGGCTCGCATAAGCTGGGTGACGGCAATATCCTGTACGCAGGCGAAACCGTCCATAACAACGGGCCTTGGAATGTAGGCAACCAATACTGGAAGTTCAATGGGGTTTTGAAATTTAGTGAAGAACATGAAGACCATGGTTGGAGCGTGACCGCCATGGCGATGAAATCGGACTGGAACTCAACCGATCAAATTCCGTTACGGCCAGTGATCGAAGGCAAACTTGATCGGTTTGGTAATATCGACCCTACCGATGGTGGCGATAGCCAACGGTATAGCTTAACAGGAGAATGGCATCGTCAAGATGCAGAAAGCGAAACCAAGTTGATGGCTTACGGCGTTTATTCAAAACTGAATCTATTTTCAAACTTTACATACTTCCTCGATAATCCTGCAGGCTTTCCTACAGACCCAAATGGTTGCCGCAACCCTAATCCTGATGGCAATTGCGGCGATCAATTTGGTCAACCCGATGATCGCTGGACGACCGGCCTTAAAGGTAGCCATACCCTATTCCATAAACTTGGCGATGCCGATTCCGAAACCACTTTTGGCTTACAAGTACGTAACGACAACATCCAAAATGCCCTGACCAAGACTAAGGCACAAGTAGAATATGGCATTACCCGCCAAGACAACATCTGGGTAACATCCATTAGCCCGTACGCAGAAAACAAAACCCGTTGGAATGACTGGTTTCGGACTAACGTGGGCGTACGTTTTGATGGCTTTCGGTTTAATGTCAACAACAGCAATGTCAGCCAAAACAACGGCGAACGCTATGATGGATTGGTCAGCCCCAAACTCGGTTTAATCTTCGGGCCTTGGGCAAAAACTGAGATTTATCTAAATGGCGGTCTTGGTTATCACAGTAATGATGCCCGTGGCGTACTGACTACAAAAGATCCAGTAAGTGGCGCTGCGCTAGTAAGAGCCGATCCACTGGCGCGCACATACAGCGCGGAAGCGGGTGTACGTTCAACCTGGGTGAAAGGCTTGCAAAGCACCTTGGCGATCTGGTGGTTGGATATTGATTCTGAATTATTGTTTGTCGGCGATGCCGGAACGACAGAA
>JAYVGW010000062.1:0-12121 GCA_043771735.1 Methyloglobulus sp. | reverse complement strand
CGACCTCACCAGCTACCTGCGCTTTACCCGCGCCGAGCGCCAGACGAATCCAGGGGATTTTGAAACCCCGACTGACGGCTATTTCCTGCTGAACGTGGGGGCGCAATACAAGATTAAGGCATACAAGGATGCCGAATTGATGGTGTTCGCCAAAGGCAACAACCTGCTGGATGAAAACATCCGCAATTCCACCTCTTACCTGCGTAACTTTGCGCCGGAAGCCGGGCGTGGGGCGGAGATAGGCTTCAGGGTGAGTTACTGATGAACGTGTTAAAAATCCATTAACCCATCGTAATTCCTGTACGCGAAAAACGCACTTGGGCGGTACCTTACACGGTATCGCTATTGATAAAGCGGGCTAACCAGTTGGCTTTGTTCAAGAAAAGCCAACCAACAACAGCATAGGTAGCTACACACAATTCGACATAATAAAAACAACGAATTGCAAAAGCAACCGCCCCCCTCCTGCTGGAGAGGGTTGGGGTGAGGAGAATAAAATCAACTGGTTATATTCCCCCTCATCCCGACCTTCTCCCTCAAGGGAGAAGGGGCCGATACTTGTAGATACCTATGCAACAACAACGTGAACACGACTACTTATGACTGAACAACGCTTACCCGTCACCGTCCTGTCCGGCTTTTTAGGGGCAGGAAAAACCACTGTGCTGAACCATATCCTTGCCAACCGCGATAACCTCAAAGTCGCGGTGATTGTCAATGACATGAGCGAGATCAACATTGATGCCGCGCTGGTTAAAAACGAATTCACCCTCAACCGGGCGGAAGAAAAAATCGTTGAAATGAGCAACGGCTGTATTTGTTGCACATTGCGGGAAGACTTGCTGATAGAGCTAAACAGCCTAGCCAAACAAGGCCGCTTCGATTATTGCGTGATCGAATCCACCGGAATTGCCGAACCCTTGCCTATCGCCGAAACCTTCACCTTTCGTGATGAAGAAGGCATGAGTTTAGCCGACATTGCCCGATTGGATACGATGGTCACGGTGGTCGATGCGGTCAATTTTATGCATGATTATATGGATGCGTTGTCGTTGAAAGAACTCAATGTAGGCTTGGGCGAGGACGACGAGCGCAATATCGCCGACCTGCTGATTGAGCAAATTGAATTCAGCAACGTCATTCTGATTTCCAAGGCAGATTTGGTGTGTTCCGATGAACTCGCCAATCTGACTGCCGTGCTAAAAACCCTGAATCGTGATGCGGAGGTGCTGCCAATGGTCATGGGTAATACGCCCTTATCCAAGCTTTTAAACACAGGTTTATTCGATTTTGCCAAGGCACAACAAGCCCCCGGATGGTTGCAGGAAGCGCGCGGCACCCATAAGCCCGAAACCGAGGAATATGGCATTGCCAGCTTTGGTTACCTGGCTAGGCGGCCTTTCCATCCCGAACGCTTTTACCATTACCTGCATTACGGCAATTGGGATAACGGTACTTTACTGCGCTCCAAAGGATTTTTCTGGCTGGCTTCCCGACCTGAATGGGTGGGTAGCTGGTCACAAGCGGGCGGCACTATGCAGCATGGCTGTGCGGGGCGTTGGTGGGCGAGCGTACCGGAATCGGAATGGCCTGGCGATTATCTCGACGATATTCGCGCCCATTGGCAAGAACCCTTTGGCGACTGCCGCCAGGAGTTGGTGTTCATCGGTCAAAATATTGATGCCGACCGCGCTTATCAAGAGTTGGATGCGTGCTTGTTGACCGATACCGAATTGGCGGCAGGCGAAGAAGTTTGGAAAACCTATCGGGATGATTTCCCGGCGTGGCTTGACGATGGGCGACCTTGATACCTATCTCCATATAATTGTCGTTGAGATGATAGTGATTTTGGCTGTCGTCCTGCCGTACATGGAAAATAAAGCGCCAAAACAAGTCGTCTCGAAGCTGTTGTTGCTATTGCTAGGTTTCATGTTTATTCATATCGCCACGCATCTATTGCCCAATAAGATTGCCAGCTTTATCTATAGCTCGCACCATGAATTTAACGCTAAAAAAACCTGACCTGGGCTGATCGCTTGTGAACCTTTCTTTAATAACTTTCGTCAGCGTTATCGCAGCAAGCCTTGCTGTCAGCTTGTGTTCGCTGTCGGGCTTGTTCGCGCTTTGGTTGATGCCCGAAACATTGCAACGGGTCGTACCTTATCTGGTCGCCTTGGCAGTGGGCGTGCTGTTGGGCGATGCCTTTATCCACTTGATTCCCGATGCAGTAAATCGCCACGGCTCGGTTGCCGAGGTTTGCCTGATGACATTGGTTGGGGTTTTCTGCTTTTTTGTGCTGGAAAAGTTCGTCCGTTGGCGGCATGACCACCGCCTTAACTATGCCGATGAAGACGACACCATCCGACCAATGGCAAAGATGAACCTCGTCGGTGATGCCATCCATAACTTTGTGGACGGCATTTTGATTGGCGGTAGTTTTCTGGTTGATCCAGCCATCGGTGTCACTACCACATTTGCAATTATCGCCCATGAAATCCCGCAGGAAATCGGCGATGTCGGGGCATTGGTTTACGGCGGCTATAGCCCGAAGCGGGCGGTATTGCTCAACTTTTACTGTTCGTTAACTGTTGTTGGTGGTGCAATCTTTACCCTATTGCTAAGCCAGATCGCCGAATCTTCCCTGCTGTTTTTGCTGCCGATCGCTGCTGGGGGCTTTATTTACATCGCCGCCACCGATATGATCCCGGCGCTGCACGAACATTCGACGATTCCCAATTTAATCGGGCAATCAACCATCTTCGCCTTGGGCATCGGCTTTATGCAGTCGATTATTGTATTGGAAAACTTTTTACTACATCCTTGAGGTTAACCGTGTCAAGTCGCGCATTAAATAGAAATAAACCGCTTTATTTCCAAGCTTATTTGTCAAACGAAACAGTTGATTTAGCGAGAATCTACGACCCTGACATTAACATTTGCATCGTGGAAAGGCAGGTTAACGAATCGGTCAACGGCTTTGTCGGGCATTTGTTAAAACGCCCAACTTCCGTCAGTTTTGTCGAAAGCTTTGAATTCGCTTCGTTCAATTTCTTCAGTTTGCTGCCCGATGCCGAACAGCTTCCGGGCTATCAGGATTTTTGCAAGGATGTCGCCCGTCTCGTTGGATTGTATTGCGATTTGTTTGATTTAAAACGTGTCGGCTTACGGCTTCGCACCTTGGATCACGCCATGTGCCCTAAATTCCATTTCGATTCAGTTACCTGCCGATTGATTTGCACATACGGCGGCACGGGTACGCAGTGGCTGGAAGATGCCTACATTGATCGGCGTAAACTGGGCACGGGTTCTGGCGGCTTGTGCGATGAAGGATCTGGCTTGATTTTAGACCCCGAAGCCATCCAAACCATGCCCACTTATGCCATCGGGCTGTTCAAGGGCAGCCGCTGGGAAGGCAATGAACTGCATGGGGCAGTGCATCGATCACCCCAAATCCAGTCGCCACGGTTATTGCTGACCCTGGATTTTGGTTAACCCAACAACACATCAATTCTTATGAAACTGGCACCGAAAAACATCCACCGCATCCCCGTCATCGTCCTGAGCGGCTTCCTGGGCAGTGGCAAAACCACGTTGCTCAACCGGATGCTCACTCAAGCACCTCGATCCGCCGTCATCATCAATGAGTTCGGCACGACACCCATCGACCAGCAACTGCTGCGGGAACACAACATACCGTTATCGACGCTTTCGGGCGGTTGCTTGTGCTGCCAAGTGCGCGATGCGCTCGCACCCGTGCTAAAAAACCTGCGGATGGCTTGGGAAAAGACACAAGAGAAACCGTTTGACCGCATCATCATCGAAACCAGCGGGGTGGCAAACCCTGAACCCGTGTTGGATGTGTTACTTAGGCAAAGTTGGCTATCGGCACGTTACAGCCTGCAAGGCGTGATCGCCACCATCTCGGCGGTGCAAGGTTCGGACAACTTGAGTCGGTTCCCCGATGCCCACGCGCAAATCGCTTGGGCGGATACGGTCGTCATTACCCACACCGACCTTGCCGATGTTGAACAGATTCAATTGTTGGAGCGGCAATTAAAACGCTTGTCGCCGACCGCCAATCAAGTGTATGCCGTTAACGGCAAGGTCGAACTCGACCGCCTAATGCCACATCCGCCCAAACTTCGCCCCGTAAGGACGGGGGATATGCCCGAACTACCCGATCATGGTTTCAACAGCGTGACCTTGCAAATTGAACAGCCGCTGTCATGGGAATTTCTGGAACCGATTTTAAACAAACTGATCGCCCAATACGGCGAGCAGTTAGTCCGGCTGAAAGGATTGATTTTTGATCCTTCATTCGATCATCCTTTGCTCGTGCAAGGTTCAATCGGTATTTTACATCCGCCTGCCCATCTACCTGCAAGAGCGAGCGACGATTTCATCAGCCGTCTGGTGTTTATTATGGACGGCTCGGTGAATGGTCTAGCAGACGATGTGATGCAGCAAATTCAACTTTCACCTCAATCAAATACTTCCTTGGAGTTTAGCCATGTCTGACCAGACCCGAATGATTCCCGTCCCTGTCACCATCCTGACCGGATTTTTAGGTGCGGGCAAAACCACCTTATTGAACCGAATCCTGACTGAAGAACACGGGCAACGCATCGCCGTCATCGAAAACGAATTCGGTGAAGAAGGCATCGACAACGATTTGCTGTTCCAGGGCGAAGAGCAAATCGTGGAAATGAACAACGGCTGCATCTGTTGCACCGTGCGCGGCGACTTGGTGCGTATCCTGGGCGATTTATCCGAAAAACGCGAACAAGGGCAGATCCACTTCGAGCGCGTTATCATCGAAACGACGGGCTTGGCCGACCCGGCACCCGTCGCCCAAACCTTCTTTATTGAAGAAGCGATCAGCGAGTATTACTTGCTGGACGGCATCATCACGGTAGTCGATGCAAAGCATGGCCTTAAGCAATTGGATGAACACCATGAAGCGCAAGAACAAGTCGGTTTTGCCGACCGCTTGCTCATCTCCAAAACCGACCTCGTACATGCTGATTCGGTCGCAGACTTGCAAGCCAGGCTCAGATCAATCAATGCCCGCGCTCCTATTTCCCAAGCCCATTTCGGCGTGGCCGACATTGGTGAAATCCTCGACATCCGAGGTTTTAACCTTAACACTATCCTGGAAATCGAACCGGACTTTCTCGATGATGTCAGCCATGAACACGATGCGAACATCAGCTCTTTCGTGTATCGCACGGACAAGGCGCTGGATGCCGCCCGTATCATGAACTTCATGCAGATCATGGTTCGCGACCACGGCAATGACTTACTGCGTTACAAGGGCATTTTAAATATTCAAGGCTGCGACAAAAAAGTCATTTATCAAGGCGTACACATGCTGCTAACCGAAACCTTCGGCAAACCTTGGAAAAACGGCGAAATCCGAGAATCGGTGATGGTGTTTATAGGTCGCAACTTACCCAAGGAAAAAATGCTGGGGGCTTTGGATAGTTGTCGAACTTAAGACAGAAAAACGGTAATTAATAACTTTGCTACGAAAAGGCACGTACACGCATTCAAAATCCCTAAAGAGGTTTATGCCCAGAATTCTTTGTTAACCCAAAATAAGGAAATATTCCCATGCTTTATTAACGCAAAACAGGCATCATCTTGGGCTGAAGTGTTGATGGGGAAACGAGAATGACGGCGAAGATTGATGTGCTACTGGTTGACGATCATGCCGTCGTTAGAGCGGGTTATAAGGCGTACCTTTCGCTTTCTGACAAAATCAGGACTATTTACGAGGCGGAACGGGGAGAAACCGCTTGCCAGCTTTACAACCAATATCAGCCCCATATTGTGATCATGGATTTATCCATGCCTGGGATTGGTGGTTTTGAGAGCATCAGGCGGCTTATTAACCGCGATTCTAACTGCAAAATACTGGTATTCAGCATCCATAACGAACTGGTTTACGTCACCCGTGCCATCAAAGCAGGTGCCAAAGGTTATATCACCAAAAACAACGCGCCGGAAACCTTAGTCGAAGCAGTGTGTCGGGTTGCCTCAGGCGGCACTTATATCGACCCAACCCTGGCGCAACAACTTGCCATCAATGCTGCATCTAACCGTGATGGTTCGGATCAGATCAAACAATTGTCGCCCCGGGAATTTGATGTATTTTGCTTATTGGCCAACGGCCTTACCACCCGCAAAGCGGCTGAAAGATTATGCTTGAGTTACAAAACGGTGTGTAACCACACGACAGCGATTAAAGATAAATTGGGTATTAAGACATTAGCGGAGCTGGCTTTGGTGGCAACCCGGCATGGAATTACGGATCAGCCCATCAACGAAAGCATGGGTTGAACGCTCCGAATAGTTATTTACAAAATATACTCCGACAAGGCTGAAGGTCATCAGATCTTAGGACTTATTTCTCTAACTTCTGTTTCAAACTGTTTAGCCCATTTTTGAAAAACTCATTCATGGCTTTTACAGCGGCCTCATCGTTCAAGTTTTCCGGCGGGGTGTTGCCGGTATCACCACGGTAAAAGCGGCTTTTAAACGTGACCTCGCTGACCTCTGGATTTCCGCCTGCCACCACGGTCACGGAAACAGAGTAAGAACTGGTCGGCAGGGCTTTTACATTTTCCTTTTTCAAACGATAGCTGTATTCATGGTCTTTGTCGCTGTAAAAGTCCAGTTCATCGACGATTTCTTCACCATTCTGGAAAGTTAATGTGCGTGTACCACCCGATTCATGTTTGCCGTCACCCTTGCTGTCTTTGACATCACCATGCCATTTTGAGACGCCGCCAAAATCTTTAACGACATCCCAGACCTTATCCACGGGCGCATTAATAGAAATGCTTTCCTTAGCCTTTTGCGGAGTCGGGCCGTGTGCCAGTATTAATGCCGGACAAATCAGTAAAAGAAAGCCAATAAAAGATGATTTTGTCATGATGGTGCGAAAAGTTAGTTTGGGTAAACGGCTATTATCGGTAAACAATGAAAATCCTTATCATGGAACTTTCCCGATTATGGTTAGGATTATTTCATTTCCTCAAATTAACCCGTTATCCATTACCTCATGGCTTTTGATTTAATCGATAATGCCCTATCGAGATGAATAGTAGTAGGTGTGCATAATTGTTTCCAAATTTGAAGAGTAAGCCATGAGTTTAAGTTATCAAATCAACCTTAAAATTTTGCTGTCCTCACTGCTTATTCTGGTATTAGGCGGGGCTATTGCTATTTGGCAGGCCAGGAATTCAGTTGACAAAGAACTCGATTCCTCAGTCAACCTGACAGAACATTTGATTGCCTGCGGCTTATCCCAGGCAAAGCCGGATCGTGCCGCTTGGCTAAATTGTTTTAATAGCCTCAAGGAAACTCGGCACTTAACCATTGAACTTATCAGGCCTTCTGGCGAAACTGTTGGGATTGGTAATAAAAATAGGGAAAACTATGTTGACGAATCACCGCCCCAATGGTTTATAAACCTTATTGGTGGCAAGCGTACAAAGACCGAGAAACAAATAACGACTTCTTATGGGGAACAGTTTTCTTTACGAATTCAGGCGAATCCCCTTGATGAAATAACGGAAGTATGGGAAGAAAGCATCGCTTTTCTTTGCACCATCTTGTTGCTTACCCTGCTCACTTTTATATCCGTTTATTTTGCGATACATAAAACGATTGCTTCAATAAGGATCATTGTTGATACGTTGAAGAAAATTGAAACGGGAAACTACCGACAAGAATTGCCGGAATTTAGCACATCCGAATATAACAGTATCGCCAGTGCCATTAATCACATGAGCGCTGAACTAAATAAAACACAACAGGAAAACAGGGCACTCGTTCAACATTCGCTGGAAATTTTGGAAAACGAGCGCAAACAAATTGCCCAAGAGCTGCATGATGAATTAGGTCAATCGCTGACGGCCATCAAAATCATGGCAATTACCGCGAATCGGAAGAAAACCGAGATTGAGGAAATCACGTCTTCTATCGCCAACATCTGTGACGGGTTAATTGAGGTAGTCCGGACTATCATGCATCAATTGCATCCTTTGGCGCTAACCGAACTGGGTTTGAAAGCGGCCATAGAAGACTTGTTGAACCACTGGTCAACAAAAAATCCGGTAATAAAATTTCACTTTAGCTGCGCCGATGAGGTTGACACATTAGGACAAAAAATAACTATCCAAATATTCAGGGTAATCCAGGAGTGCCTGACAAATACTATCCGTCACGCCGACGCTTCGGAATGCTCCGTTTCTTTAGACATCGTTCAAGAGCCAGAGTATCGCATCCGCTTAAACGTCAAGGACAATGGCAAAGGCTGCCTTGCCGACGAACTGACAAAGGGATTCGGGATTCTCGGCATGAAAGAGAGAATCCACAGCCTAGGTGGAAATCTCTCAATTCACAGTCACCCCAGCAAAGGGGTGGAAGTTAACGTCTTAATACCGTTGCTTGGTCGTCATTCCGACGTGACCTGACAATTCACTCAAACGAGAATTATCGTTGTTCGTCACTTTCTTCGCCCGCTTCCCAGTCTTCGATGGCAGTTTCTATGATTTTTCCGGTTGCCGCATCGACTTCAACTTTGGTTTCGACACCTTTATCGTTGATGATGTCAAATTCGTAGCTTGAACCGCCATTGTCTTCCAACTCATATTCCACTTCTTGGATTTTACCGGGAGTAGATTTTAACGCTATAGCAGCGGCATCCTCTTCGGTCACTTTCACATTCTTCTTGAAAGCCTGACTTTTTGCATCGGTTACCTCGGATTCCTGCTCAATAATTTTGCCCGTATCGGCCTCGCACATGAATTCCCATTCACCACGGTTGACATCCGAAACCTCGATTTCGTAAACCCCTTTACCAGAAATATTCAGCTTTTCCAATTTCAGTATGTAGCCAGGTTTGGCCTGTTTAGCGGCTTTTATGCAATTATCTAAACCATGATCGAGCGCAAAGCTGTTCGTCGCAATAAGACTTAATGCTATAAATGCACCAACAGTAAAATGTGTATTCCTCATGGCTTTATCCCCATTTTATTATCCAGAAAGCCGCAGTTAACTAAAGATACATAATTTTGTCAAAATTGAACATCTAGTCATGTTGTTCATCCTGAGTTCACCAAAAATAGCTAGACTACTTGTCAGCCAAGTCGATATGATTAAATATCAGTATAATAAGGCGATCAAACACGTAATTAACACAGAAATTGGCAGGCCCAGTCGGGATATATGGCAGACAAGACAACAAAACGTAACCCCAGGTATGTAATCAAGAAAAAACCGAAAAAATCCGGTTCGCATTGGTTTAGAAATATAGCCTTGCTGGTTCTGGTCGCCTGCTCTTTTATGCTATTTAGCTTTTTAGGCTATCTCGATTATAACGTCAGGGAACAATTCGAAGGCAAGCGCTGGGCTATTCCCGCCCGCGTTTTCGCCAGCCCACTTGAACTTTACGCCGGGCAGAACCTGACAGCAGAAAAGTTTGAAGAGCTGGTGCAACGCTTAAACTACCGCCAGGACAGTCAATTAAAACTAGAAGGTTCTTATGCCAAAAAAGACCAAAAAATCATCGTCAAAACCCGTGCGTTTGATTTTTGGGATCAGCGCGAACCCAGCCGGACGCTGGCAGTCAGCTTCAGCGAATCCGCCATCGTCAATGTAATGGATTTAGCCCAAGCCAAGGAAATGGCTGTTGTACGCATGGATCCGGTGCAAATTGGCAGTTTTTACCCCGCCATCAAAGAAGACCGGATATTAATCAAGCTTGATGAAACCCCGGACATCCTTATTAAAGGCTTGTTGGCATCAGAAGACCGAGATTTTTATAATCACATCGGCATTTCTTTCCGCGGCATTGCCAGGGCCCTCATGGCCGATATTAAAGCGCGCGGCATGGTCCAGGGCGGTAGCACCATTACCCAGCAGTTGGCGAAAAACTTCTACCTGACTTCTGAGCGGCGGGTTTGGCGTAAAATCCAAGAAATATTTATGGCGTTGATTTTAGAATTTCGTTACAGCAAGCACGAAATTTTGGAAGCTTATCTCAATGAAATTTATTTGGGGCAAGATGGTGCCAATGCGGTGCATGGTTTCGGGCTGGCGAGTGAATTTTATTTTGGCACGGCCCTGAGGGACCTTAATCTGGAGCAAATGGCAACCCTGGTTGCCTTAGTTAGGGGGCCTTCCCAGTATGATCCAAGACGGTATCCTGGGCGTGCGGTCGAACGGCGTAATCTGGTGCTGGGTGAGATGGCAAGCCAAGGTTATATCACGGCTGCGCAAGCAAACCAGGCTAAACAAAAGCCATTGACCATTCAACCGCGTTCGCAGGCGGTAAAAAATCGCTATCCTGGTTTTCTTGATTTAATCAAGCGCCAGTTAAAACAGGAGTACCGCGAAGAAGATTTGACCTCTGACGGACTGCGGATTTTCACCACCCTGGATACCCAGATCCAAGACACCCTGGAACAGACGATAAGCAAAAAATTAGATCAGCTAGAGAAGTCGTCCCGCGCTAAAGCGCTTGAAACGGCAGTGGTGATCACCCGTCGGGACAGCGGCGAAATAGCCGCTCTAGTGGGTGCGCGGGAGGAAATGGCATCTGGCTTCAATCGGGCTCTGGATGCCTTGCGCCCTATCGGGTCGCTTATCAAACCGGCGGTATATCTGACAGCGCTACAATACCCTAACAAATATACGGTCACCACACGGGTCAGTGATTCTGACATTACCGTCAATTTGCCTAATGGCACGACCTGGAGCCCTAAAAATTACGACCATAGGCAACATGGCAATGTCTCTTTACTTACCGCGTTGACCAAATCTTATAATCTGGCAACGGTAAGGGTTGGGTTGGATATAGGCGTTGCCAGGACGGCAAAGACCTTAAAAGAAATGGGTGTCACCCGAGAAGTGGATATATTTCCGTCATTGCTATTAGGCGCGTCATCGCTTACGCCCATCGAAGTGGCGCAAATGTACCAAACCTTGGCTGGGGACGGTTTTTTAACACCACTTCGTGGCATCAGGGCAGTGGTTGCAGAAGGCGGCAAGCAGCTCCAAAGTTACCCTTTTATTGTCAGGCAAGCGGTGGATCCATCAGCCACCTATATCGTGAATACTATGTTGCAAGAAGTCATGCGGCATGGCACAGGGCATTCCGCTTATGATGAATTCCCAAAAGACTATGGTTTGATCGGCAAAACCGGCACCACTAACGATGCCAAAGATAGCTGGTTTGCCGGTTATACTGGGGATTATTTATCAGTGGTCTGGTTGGGCCGAGACGACGACAAACCCATTGGTTTGACCGGTTCGACAGGCGCGCTGCAAGTCTGGACGGCATTGATGAAACAAATTTCAAAACAGCCGGTCACGCTCATCCCCCCCGACAATATCACGACGGCGTGGGTGGATTCGGGTAACGGCTTGTTGGCTAACAAAGCCTGTCGGAGGGCAAAAGAATATCCTTATCTGCCTGGGTCTGCGCCGACAGCGTATTCAACCTGTGGGCAAGCCGTCATCGAGCAGGATAAAAATTGGTTTGATGATTTATTTACAGAATAATTTTTTAACAATCGGGCAAACTATGAATAAGATTAATGTGTTATCTATGATTGGGCTTTGTTTACTGGTAATGGCGGGTTTTAGCGAAGCAAAGTTCAAGGTAAAAAGCCCAGCAAAAAATGAGCCGGTCATACAATTGAAAGTGTTTTTAAAGGTATCAAAGTCGCTTTCTGCTGATTTTAAGCAGGTATTGATTAATGAAGCCGGAAATCCAACCCAGACCAGTTATGGCGTGTTTTATTTGCAAAGGCCGGGCAAGTTCCGCTGGGATTATAAAAAACCCTTCCAGCAAGAGATTGTGTCCAACTCAGGTAAGGTCTGGTTTTACGATACCGACCTTGAGCAAGTTACCGTGAAAAAGATTGATGAATCCCTAGGCTCGACACCCGCACTTTTGCTGAGTGGTGATGTCTCCTTAGAAGACAATTACACTATGGAAGGGCAAGGCGCAGATGGCGATATGCAATGGGTAAAACTTTTGCCAAAAAGCCAGGACAGCAGCTTTAAATATGTCTTGATTGGCCTGTCTAAAGGCACGTTGGCAGGC
>JAYVGW010000061.1:0-6498 GCA_043771735.1 Methyloglobulus sp. | reverse complement strand
ATCCGTTGCCCAGCGGCGCTCGCCTTTTGCAAGGCCTTGACGGCGGAAATGGCTTCGCCGGGGTTTTGCTCATTAACAAACATCTGCTCCGGCACGGCGTGTTCTAAAGCTGAAGACAAGATGCCGGATTGCAGGATGAACTGCTTATTCTTAGTTTGATCGCCGTCATTGACACCGGAAATGATGAACAATGGGATGTCGAATACCACACCGCCCGGTTGAATGGCTTTGGGGAAGCCGAAGAAATAGCTGACTTTAGGCTCGTAGCCGAAGGTGCCGGTACCGGCACCCAGTTGGTAATGACTGCCTGCTTGCAGCCCCATGATGTGGTTAAGCCCGATCAGTTGGGCATAATAACCCAGTGAGCCGACACGGAACAGGTCGCCCAGCAGGTCTTCGCGGGTGAGTGCTGCGATTTGTGTTTGGTCGTTGCTTTCCAGTTGGGTCTTGGTTTGTTCCAATTTGGTTTTGAGCTGGGTCAGTTCGGCGGGGGATACGTTACCGGCAATCGCGTTGACCGACAGGTAAGACCCGGCAATCACGTTATAGATCCTCGGTGACTGCACTTCCCCGCGCCCTGCAAAGCTGACCCCGGTGACAAACGGCACTTCCTCGCCCAGCTTCATGGCGTTGCCGGACTTGACCACTTGTCCATTCAGCTTGAGTTCGGGGATGACACGGATCAAATAACTGGGGATGCTGCTTGGCAATTGGCTCAAGTCGGTGATTTCGCCTGTGGGCAACAGGGATTTCAGGGTTTGCTCGTCCGCTTCGGTGGCGGGCTTAAACGACAAGGTGATCTTTTGGTTATTGACCTTGGCAAAGGCGAAGTCGATGGGACTAATCATATTGCCTTCGATGTCTTTCCCGAAACTGTAGCGGATGTGTTGTTGCAAGCTGACCGGCAGTTTGTCGTAGCGGGCGCCGGTGGCGACGATGCGGTTGGGCAGCGCGGACGGCAGCATGGGGAATTCCTGGACGATGGTCTTGGCACCGCCGATGACATCGCCCACAGTGGGGTTTTGCATCTGGGTTTGGATGTAGGTTTGCAGTTTTTGCTGCGGCTGGGTTTGGGCGTCTTTCAGCAGTTGCGCGTTGAAACCGGTCGCCCAGCCTTCGGTTTCGTTGACGCTGCCGCTGGCGACGAAGCTTTGCGCCAGTTGTTCGGGGTCGATGCCGCTGATGGCAACGGCATCCAGGCCTTTTTTGTGTTCGTATTGCTTGTAGCTGGCATCCATTTCGATCCAAGTATCGTTGTTTTGTTTCGGTCAATGATCCGTCACGCGAACGATGCGCCTCGTACCTCGGCAACATCCTATGTAGCGCGCATCTTATGGCCTTGCCGACGCAGTTGATATGCTTCCAGACGATGGGCGAAAAGCGCAGTATTTGTTTCTCCATGCCAGTACCAACTGATTGATAAAGCTGTGGTTTAGGGAAATCCATTTGCCGTGTATATTTACGGACGAATATGCACAGCACCCTGATTCCTTCGTAAATGAGTAACAAACATAAATTTCGCTTAATTCAAGCCGTAGTTTCTTGTTCAAATGTCTCTGCTAGTCATTAAATTTAATGAACAATCTGTTAATGTTAGTTTGAAATCAATGCTATAAGTTAAAGCACACACTTGCTCGAATCGACGTTGAAGTTGCATTAGTCCACCTCCTGGACGTGTGGGGTGGGTTAAATCCAGCAGCATTGAACCTAATCTAAGTGCACTATTTGCTGTACCACCTATAATTAGGCCGCTTCTTGCCCATTCTGGTATTTCCCGATTAAGACGTTCCGCTTTATCATCTTTGGCAAGGTAGCCGAAACTAGGACGATCAATATTCTTTACAATCATACATTCTCGTGAATAGTCGTCAGTTTCAGCACAAAATTTATATTCCAGCACTTTGGGTACACAATCGTAGAAATTCAGTTCAGCTTTAATTGGATCGAGGTAAATAAAATTTACCCCTGACTCTGTATCAAGTCTAAGTAACATAGCCTGAACAGGGGCTGATACGGCGCGTGAGATAAGCAATAAACCCAATGTTCTTACTGGATGTTCATCACCATGAATATCAAACTCATTTCTATTCCACACTCCAACTCCAAAATTACATTCCTCCAACCTAAGTTCAAGGAGCGTATCAAATAAAATTGGAAAATCCGATTCAGAATACCTATCAAATTCCACACTATTAAACTCGTTAAACTTTAACTTCTGGAAAAGAATATCAATGTATTCCATGTAACCATTATTCATGGGACGAATGCCTCTCCAGCGTTGATATTAATATCCACACGTATACCCTTTTTAACATGGTCTTTTATGACCGGATCAGGGCCAAACGATCTGTTCGCGGTTGGACTCGCACATACACCACCCGAAAGCGCAACATTTCGCATATGCGCCTCGGCTTCGACAAGATATGTAAGTCGTGCCGCTAATTCAGCAGACGTAAGTTTGGCTTTAAGCTCTTCCAATTTTGTTAAACCTTGAGTTAATGTCAAGGGTGTGGGCTGCGCCCAAGGCGCGCTTTTCGTGCGGCTGTTCCCCGTTCCTGGCCCTGCAATATCTCTTCCTTGTGCTTGGATGCTACCTCGATGACATTTTTCAGCGCTCTTGCATTTTCCTGCGGCGTATGACGTGGATGACCAAGTTAATGACGTAATACCAACTGTTGTCATGGCGACCACGATAGCAGGCGTAGCAAGCCCTCCTGAACCAATTTCACCCGTTGCAATAAGAATGGCTACTAACGCAATCGCAGAATAGGTCAGTATCTGTTGCGATATGGATTCAGTAAGAGGTACGGATTTTTCTTCGCAGGCGGCAAATTCACCACCGTTTGCTGAATTCAGGATATACCCACCTGCGCCAGTTTTAGGATCAACAGCTATGTAACCTTGCCCTGCCCAGAACCCAACATTGACCCCTTCTTCTGGAGTAATAACCTGTAATCCGGCAGACACAGCATTGCTAATCTGTTGTTTAACATCAGTAGATAAGATTGAAGTAGCTAAAAATGCTTGCAGATTATTTGAGTTGATTTTCCAAATAGGCACATTATTGCTGATAGCGGTAGCAATTACCGCGACTGCTGAAAATCCATTACCGGGCGCTAAATCAAATATTTCTTCGAATATTCGGCCTTCCAGATACGAAGCACTAAGCCCGCTTTGAAATCTAAAATTCGATGCCATCTTGCCATCCAGAGTAACCGCAGAATTAATGAGCTTAGGAATATCTACGGAATAACTTTTATAGCTACCGAGTCTCGGCACTCCCCAGGAATAAACGACTGAGAGAGGTTGGGCGAACATCCCTATCGAAGGAAGCCTGTATTCAACAGTTTTAAACTGATTTGCGATGATCGATTCGGAAAAATCTTCTCTTGCCCAATATCCTATAGCTAACTGATTAAGATTTTCTAGGGATGTATTAGGGTCAGTGCTTTGATAGCGAGTTGAAACTTGGTCTTGCGATACGCCAGCACCATTTATGCTAAAAACTATCTGATCACCTACTGACGACACCAACTTAAATTCTTCTTCAACTGAACTTTCACCTGGCTTGGATAATGTGTAAGTCCAAAATTGTGGACTACCCATGGTTTGAGCACCGTACTCAGCCAAGACAGTGTTATCAATTTGTATCTTGAGAACTTCTTTAACGAGATACACTGGAAGACGTTTTGCAGCGGCATAGCTCTGTATTAATTGTGCATCGGTCTCGGATGCAGGTACATAAGATGCTGAGAGACGGTTCTTTCCTAGCTTACTTAAACTAAGCGCTACGGTAAATTGAGGTGACTGAGCAGCCTTATTGAATTCAGAGTCGTATAAATTTAGTTTGACTTTCCAACGCAGATTATCTGGTATTTGTGCAAATCTTGAACTCGTTGCGACGGTTTGGTAAGGCAGGCTGCCACTCAGAATTGGAAATTCCTGTTTGATAACCTTCTTGTCACCTAAAACATCACCAACTGTAGGGTTAGGCTTTTTGCTATTGATATAGGTATTAACACTGCTCTGGTAGTCGCTGAGGGCTGTTTTTAAAATTGAGCTATTAATGTTTTGTACCCAACCTTCAACTTCATTTATGGTAGCACCCGCTTGTATTTGATTTAGCAAATTTTGAGAATCAAACGGCAAACCTGTCTTGATATCCATGCCGCCAACATAGTCGTATTGTTTAAATGCTGCATCTAAGGGTATCCAGCTATCTCCAACCTTGTGCTTAGCTCCACGCGAAGGAATATAATCGATAAATGCCTCGACCCAAACATGTTCCAGCTTGAATGCATTAATCTTGCCGCCAGAGACTATACCAATAGTGGGGATGTTCCCTTGTCCCAATAGGTTTTGTGCAGCTTCTGGGGTATTAACACCGCCCACCCAATTCATGACTTGATTTGCAGGTAATTTTATTGTTCCGTAGGCATACCGTGCAGGGATATTCGATGCCCTGAGTAAAGAAATAAGTAAGCTAGCAGTGTCGAATGCATTGCCACGCCGGTTTAATAACGTAAGATCACTACCCTGAATGGAACCATAGGTAGGTATGAATTCAATATTATTTCTGACCCAGTTGTAAATAGTGACAGGATTGTTGTTGAGTTCTTTTGCTAGTGCATTAATGCGGCCGGTAATTTGCACGTCTTCTGTGGATGATAAATCATTGGTTGGTTGTGTTAGCATGCCCGCAGTTAATTCTAAGGCTGCAACCTGTATTGGAGCAGCTTGTGTTTGAATTAATTTCTCTAATTCTTCTTTAGTTTCTTTAGGGACACGAGTTTTGCCGTCAGGAATCATAAAAGGCAATTTCTTCGGATCGAATTTCAATTGCTGGCTTTTTTTATTTGGCTTGGTTTTAAATCGATCCAGTATAGATTGAAGATGTTTTAATCTACCCACGTCATCATCGGATGCCGCCATAGCATCAATATCTGATATTAGGGTGTTATATTCAGTCTGGTAGTTTTCCACCATCGTCTGATGGCGATTCATAATCTCGACTGGGATGTTATGGTTTTTGAGATGCTGTTCGATCTGAAGTAAGTTTTTCCGTTCAATAATATCTTGTTGTTTAAGGGTATGTTGTAATTGCATCAGTTCAAGGCGTTCTAAGGAACTGTCCTGTTGCTTTCTGATTTTTGTATCGATATTTTTTAGTTTATCTTCAATCTGCTGCAAGATTTTGGAAAACTTTTGTTCATCGTCACCATTTGGTGAAACTTCGGTAGGAGCCGGATTGGTTGTTTGAGCTGCCGCTATCGCAGGCTCCAGGATCAGCATAGTAAACGCGACAAGTACAATCGTAGCCGTGAAGCGCATAAACCGGCGCGTGATTCTCATATTGGTCAACAAAGAAGCGTTTGTAGTCATTTTTTAGATGTCCAAAATTATGCTAAAGATTATGGTGATATGGTTTTTGTTGCGGCTCTACGCAATGCCAGATCGGTATCTAGACGTATATTTGCCGCCTCATTCGTATTTATTCCAACCAACCTATCAGCGGCGGTACGCAGTGCATCCAGGGAACCCAGCCAATTCCCAGCTTGTTCGTAAGTATAGGCCAATTCCAGCGAGGTGCGGGCCAGTTTGTAGGTTTTGTCCAGAGGCACTATTGCGTTCAAAGCGGCCTGTAAATCGCTGCCAGTCAGGGTTTCAACCGTCAACACTTGCTCGCTTTGGGTTTTATAGCTGGTGCCGCTACCGCTTTCTATGGTGGCCTTAAAGGTAACGGGTTCAGTCGGTAACCTGACCCATGCAGTATAGGTCTCTGTTGCGTTTTTGGCCAAGTTGAACGTCCATAGCAATTGGTTATTGTCTTTTACGCCACCGCCCGTATCGACTACAGTTACGCCAGTCGGCAAGGCCAGGCGAACCCGACCAGGGGTAGCAATGCCAACATTTGCAACGGTTATCGTTAGCGGATAAACGCTGTGTGCATACGGCACTAAAGGTTTCGGATGAACCCGATTCAACGCATCCAGTATTAAATTACCATGACGGCCATCGCTGCCCGGCAATGAAGCTTCGGCCAACAGGTCGTAACCGGCATGGAACGTGCGACCCAAGCCGTATTGACGTTCAGCCAGGGCGAGGTTCGTTGTCACCGTACCGTCTTTAATGAATTGTCCTAGACCTGTGGCGCCGTTCAGTTGGAACCGCAATGTCTTGTCGCTGAGTTGCAACGGCATCTGGCCTGCCGGGGTAAAGGTACCCGCATTCACCAATACACCAGTCATGCGTGGGTATTTGCCGGTGAATTTAAGCCCTAATGCCTCGTCAATGCGGCCTTGGCGTTGGTCATGTCCACCGGCTTCAACCAAGCCTTCGCCACGGTTGACGGCTTCACGCAGTTCCTGCTGCACGGTTTCGGCGAGCTTGACGCTCTCTGACAGCAACAGATAGGTGACATAACCGCCGCTGCGCAGTTCACGGGTGAAGGTGTCGGCATCGGTGACGATGGTATACGACCAACCGGCATCGTACAGC